>VGPA01000191.1 GCA_016875665.1 Chloroflexota bacterium
CGCGGCGGCCGCGCCGGCGAAGTCGAACGTCACCCTGAACTTCCTGGACGTGATCATCAACGACGAGACGACCAAGCAGGCCGACGGGTTCATCGCGAACTTCACGAAGTCGACCGGCATCACGGTCAGGGTCGACAAGACGCCGTACCCGCAGTTCGCGGACAAGGTGCCGACGCTCCTGAGCGCCGGGTCGCCGCCGGACGCCTACTGGGCCGACCCGGTTAAGTTCCCCGAGTTCAGCGCAAAGAACTGGCTGACCCCGCTCGACGACCTGATCGCGTCGGGGAAGACGCTCAAGAAGAGCGAGATTCTCGATTCGGCGTGGCAAAAGGCGACCGTCAACCGGAAGATCTTCGGTGTCCCCAAGGACTGGTCGGCGCGCGGCGGCTACTACAACAAGGATCTTTTCGCCAAAGCGAAGATCGCCAAGGTCCCCGAGACCGTCGCCGAGTTGAAAGCGGCCGTTCTCCAGGTCAAGGCGAACGACCCGCAGAGCTTCGGCTACATGTGGCCGATGAAGACCCCCGACACGTGGATGTTCGAGGGCCTCGCTTACATCATGCTCGCGAACGACGGCCAGATCGTCTCGGACGATGGCAAGAAGGCCATGTTCAACAGCGAAGCGAACGAAGAGACGATGAGTTTCTTCGTCGACATCTGGAAGGCGAAGGCCGCGCCGGACCAGGGCATCAGCGCCACCAACCAGGACCTGTACCCGCTGTTCGGCTCGGGGAAAGTCGCGATGATGCACACGGGCTTCTTCGTGATCAAAGCCGTGCTCCCCCAGATGGAGGTGAAGGACAAGTACGACACGTTCGTCGTCAAGGGGCGCGGCGGGAACTACGGGACGCCTTTCTCGGTCAGCACCTTCGCGATCCCGGCCCAGTCGAAATTCAAGTCCGAGGCGTACGAACTCATCCAGTGGGTGATCAAACCCGAGCACGTGGCCGCGTTCACCGCCAACCCGTCCGCACGCTCGGCGGATTCGCCCGAGAACAAGTCCCGGTTCGAGGATCCGAAGTACAAGCCCTTCTTCCTCGCCGCGGAGAAGGGGGGCAAGTGGTGGATCCCGCCGAACCCCGGCGTCAGCGACCAGATGCGCATCGTCCACGAGGCCTGCCAGGCGATCATCCTGGGTCAGAAGACCATCAAGCAGGGGCTCGCCGACGCGCACGCGGCGATCGAGAAGACGCTGGTGTAGGTCGCCCATCGTTCCGACGCGGCGCTCCCATCGCGGGAGCGCCGCCGGCCCGGTGATCCCCGGATCCGGGCCTAGACCGGTCGGAAACGCAGCCGATCGGAGATCGTCGCCCCGGTGTCGCGCACCAGCGCGACGTACCGATCGAGTTGTTCGCCGCCGAATTCCCCCGCTGGTCCCGCGATGCTGATCGACGCGACGGGAGTACCTGAATGGTCGCGGACCGCCACACCCACGCAGCACAGTCCCAACGCGAACTCCTGCGCGTCGAACGCGTAGCCGCGCGCGCGGGTCAACTCGAGGTCCGCGACGAGCGCGTCCCGGTCCAAGATCGTGTGCTCGGTGACCTGGGGCAGGCCGCGCGCCGAAACGAGTGCGTCGACTTCCTCGGGCGAGTACAGCGCCGCGATCGCCTTGCCCATGCTCGTGCAATGGAACGGGAAGCGCTCGCCGACGGTGGTGTGCCGGCGGAGCGCGCGGTTCGGGTACTGGACGGCGATCTGCAGCAACTCGCCGTCCTCCATCACCGCGAGCGCCGCCGTCTGGTTGCTGGCGAGCGCGAGCTCGCGGAGCGAGGCGTCGGCGATGTCCAGCAGCGCCATCGGTCCGGCGTAGCCCGCCGCGATTTCGAGGACGCGCGACCCAACGCAGTATTTGCCGCGCGCGTCGTCGCGGCGCAGGAACCGCTCGTGGACGAGCCCATCGAGCAGCCGCAGGGCGGTCCCCTTGTCGAGCTCGGCGCGCTCCGCGAGCTCGGAGAGCGAGAGCTCGCGGGTCGTCGGACCGAAGCAGGACAGGAGCGCCAACCCGCGCAGGAGGGCACGGACGCGGTAATTCGGTCCGGCGACCTCCGGTTCCGTCGCGTTCGTCAAGCCTCGTTCCTTCCCTGGGGAGTGCTCATCTTGAACCAGCGTTTCATGATGCTACAGGTAGGCGGCTGATGGGAACGATTCGCGCCGCCATCGCTGGTCCCGGCGTGATCGCACGCTACCACGCCGACGCGCTACGCCGCCACGGCGTCGACATCGCCGCGGTCGTCGGCTCGCCGCGGGCCGCAGATCAGGCACGGAGTCTCGGCGTCGACCAGGCTTTCCAGGACGTCGGCGAGATGTTGCGGTCGGTGGACGTGGACGTCGTGCACGTGTGCGCGCCGAACACCCTCCACGCCGCGTTCGCCCGCGCGGCGCTCGAAGCCGGGAAGCACGTCGTGTGCGAGAAGCCGCTGGCGGTGAACAGCCGCGACTCCGCGGCGCTCGTGGCGCTCGCCGAACAGACGGGCCTGGTGAACGCCTGCTGCCTCAACAACCGGATGTACCCGCTGGTTCAGGAGTTCGCCGATCGCGTGCGCGCCGGAGCGGTTGGCCGCGTCTTCGCTGTGCGCGCCTCGATCGTCGACGACACGCTGGTCACGCGCAACGACGACGGGTGGAGGCTCGACCCGGCGCTGGGGGGTGACCAGGTCGTTCTGTCGACGCTCGGTCCCCACATCCTGGATCTCGTCTCGCACATTCTCGACGACCCGATAGAAGCCGTGTGCGCGGACGTCTCGACCTGCCACCCGCGTCGGTTGCGGGCCCGGAACGGCCGGACGGAGGAGTTCGCGTTCCGGGGCGAAGAGATCGCGCACGTCCTGCTCCGTTTCCGATCGGGCGTGCGCGGCGTGATCGCCCTGTCCCATGTGTCGGCGGGGCACCCGTACCGCGTGGCAGTCGAGGTGGACGCCGAGCAGCACGGCATCGCCTGGGATTCGGAACGGCCCGACGTGCTGTGGGTCGGTGGCCGAGACACCCCAACCCAGCTCGTGCTCCGGGATCCGCGCCTGCTCGGAGCGCGCGCGTCCGCGTACACGCAGTCGTTCGGCGCATTCCGCGAAGGCTTCGGCGACACGTTCCTGCAGCTGGTGCGGCACGTCTACGCCGACGTCGATGCGCACCGCCGCGGACAACGGACGGACGCGTCGCCGTCGTACCCCACCTTCCGGGATGGTCACCGAGCCGTCCTGGTCCACGAAGCGATCGTCGAGAGCGCCGCGACGGGGCGGTGGGTGGGAATCGCGCGCGAGCGCCACCCCGAGCTTTAGGAGGCCGGAGCCTGAACCAGGAGGTCAGGCAATGAAGAGGTCAGGTAATGAAAATGGGGATGTCGCAATTCTGCTACCGCTGGACGACTTACCCCGCGTTGCGGTACGACGACCCTTAGTTCCTCGCCAAAGCGCTGCCGTTGCCCTACGGCGTCGGCACCCGTCCTCCGGCTCCTGGTCAGAGCTGGCTCGAGTG
>VGPA01000192.1 GCA_016875665.1 Chloroflexota bacterium
TGGCGTCGCTGGCAGGCCCCGGCTTCAAGGACACGACCCGCCTCGCCGGCACCCCCCTCGATTTCGGCGCGAGCATCCTCGCCGGCAACGCCGAGAACGTCCGCGCCGCACTCGCCCGGTTCCGCGAAGCGCTCGCCACGATCGAAAATGCTCTCGCCAGCGGCGACCGCACCCGCGTCGAACGCGCCCTCCGGGAGCTGGGCACCCTGCGTCACTGACTCAGGGCTGCTCCCCGCGAACAGGCACGCCGCCCCCGAAGCGCTACCGGCGCAGGCGATCGAGCATGTCGAAGAATTCCGGGAAGGTCTTGCCCACTGCCTCCGCCCCTTCGATCGCCACCCCCGGGACCAGCAGGCCGAGGACGGCGAAGGCCATCGCGATGCGGTGATCGTTGACCGCGGCGACGACCCCGCCGTGGAGCGGGCGTGGGATGACGGTCATCCCGTCGGCCCCGGGCTCAGCCTCGGCGCCGAGCGCGCGGAGGCCCGCGGCCACCGCCGCGATGCGGTCCGACTCGTGGCCGCGCGTGTAGCCGACCCCGCTGATTTCGGTCGGGCCGTCGGCCGCCGCGGCCACGACCGCGAGGGCGGGGAAGCTGTCCGAATAGTCGCGCAGGTCGGCGCGTACACCCCGGAGCGCGCCGGTCCGGGAGACGGTCACCGAGTCCCGTCCGTGCCCGACGTCGCAGCCCATCCGCGTCAGCAGGGCGAAGAAGCGCGTGTCAGCCTCCGCCTGCGGCCCGACGCGGACATCGACGTTCTCGATGGTGACCTCGCCGCCGAGGATCGCCGCCGCCGCGGCCGGGTAGGTGGCGCTGATCGCGTCGCCCGGGACGCGCAGCGATCGCGCGCGGACGCGTTGCCGGAGCACCACGAAGCGGTCTCGCGACGGGCGGTCCACCCGCACCCCGCGCCGGCGCAGGGCGTCGGCGGTCAGCTCGAGGAACGGGGCGTTGACGGTGCTGCCCGCAAGAGTGAGGTCCAGGCCCGCGGGCATCGCCGGTCCGGCGAGCAGCAGCGCCGAGGCGAACTGGCTCGATTCGTGGCCGGGCACGCGCACCGCGCCTCCCGCGGCGGGGCGCCGCACCGTGAGGGGGAGCCGCTCGCCGTCGATTTCGGTACCGAGCGCACGCAGCGCCGCGACGAGGGCGGCGATCGGCCGCTCCCGCAGGCGCGGCGCGCCGTCGATGGTCACCGGCTCCGGAGCGAGCGACGCGAGCGCCGTCACGAACCGCGACGTCGTCCCCGACATCGCGCAGTCGACGGTGGCGCCCGTGGGCCGGGGACGGGATGGGCTCCCGGTTACCGCGATCCGGCCCCGGCCGTCGTCTCTGACCGCGTGCCCGAGCGCGGCGATAGCCCCGCACATCGCGCGCACATCCTCCCCGGGCTCGTGCCCGCCGAGGTCGAGCCGCGACGTGCCGGCCGCCAGGGCGGAGAGCACCAGCTCCCGGTTCGCGATGCTGCGCGAGGCCGGCACGGTCACGCGGGTGCCGCCCAGGGGTCGCCGCAGCGGGATGATCGGACGGAGCGTCACGGGACGATCACGGTAACCGTCTCTACTCTCTTTGGGTCGTGATCACCCGGGGGGAGCGCATCGGCCAGTTCGTGACCGTCGCGTTTGCGGCGGTGTTCGCGATCGCGGTGTGGGGATCGATCACCGGCGGCATCCTGGGGGGCGCAGTCGCCTCGACGGCCGGGCGCCCGGGCGGCACCACCTCTGCCCCCGCCAGCCCGACACCCACACCCCCGAAGCTCACCTTCACGCACGACACCTGCTGCGAGCAGGCCGCGCGCTTCTTCAACGCGTCGTTCGAGTCGACCGAGACGGTCCGCTCGGCCACCGTGGTGGTCAACCCGTCGCCGGGCTTCGACTGCTCCGCCACCGTCGATGCCGCGGGGAAGAAGGGCACGTTCGGGTGCGTCGGCCTGCTCAAGGGTGCGACGGCGTTCACGGCGACGCTGCGCGTGGTCACGGCGGGCGGCTCGTTCCCGTTCGAGCACAAGTTCAAGACGATGGGCGACCGGCTCGAGAACGTGAAGTGGTTCACCCAATTCGAGGACCTCACCATCGAGCCGCTGGCGTGCGCCGCGGCGTCGTGCCGCATCATCCAGAACTACACCACCGGCAAGGATCCGATGACGGCCGAGCAGATCCTCGCGATGGGGAAGGCGCTCAACCGCTCGACCGACCCGGGCCTCGACCCGGCCGCGATCGCGGCGGTCCTCACGCGCTTGGACGCGCGCAACCGCTACCACTACTACCGCCTCGACACCCGCGAGGAGGCGACGCTGGCTTCCGCCTACTGGCTGGTGCGGAGCGGCAAGCCCGTGGTGGTGATCAGCCTCGCCGGCCAGCACGCGCCTCTCCTGATCGGCTTCCGCGGCGTCATCGGCACGTTTTACGGCGACCCGGCGAACACGATCACCGGCGTGGTGGTTCAGGACTCGCAGCGGGGCGACATGCGGCCGGAGACCGCGAGACGGCGGCCCGACATGTATAGGACGCCCGGATTCCAGACCGGGCAGCTGCTCGAGATGAACGAGTGGTACCGCGGCGAGTGGTGGCTCGGCTTCGCCTACGTGTCGACGCTGCCGGGCTACGGGAACATCGACCGCAACGACGGCGTGTACCCGCGGCCACACTGGGCCGGCAAGTTCGTGATCATCGTGGACGACGGCGACGCGGAGAATCCGCCGGACCGCGAGGGCCGGGTCAAGTACCGCTAGGGGCGGCCGTCGACCCCGAGCGACCGATCGAGGCGAGCGCTACTCGACGAGGGCGGGGATGTAGCCCTGGTAGGTAGCCGCGCTCGAGTAGGTGACCGTGAAATCGGCGTTCTGGGTGTCGATGCGCTTGGCGACCACCTGACTCACGTTGACGACCGCGTTGTTGCCGTTTCCGGTGACGCTGGCGGTGGGCGCGTAGATCGTGCCCGTGGAATTGATCGCACCGTTGCCGCCGATGGACAGGCTGCCCGTGCAGGCGTTGTCCTGCCAGATCAGCATGCCCTGGTAGGTCCCGCTGGTGGGGGCGGAGAGCGTCGTGGCGTTGTTCCCTCTGAGCGACAGCGAGGCGCACGATCCGCCCGCCGCCGGGTAGCCTCCTGAAGGGAGCGCTCGCCGTGACGCTGCGCGGGGGATCGATGCTGGTGATCCAGCGATGAAGGTCTTCCGCGACGAGGACGGCGGGCAGGCGATCGTGCTCGTGGCGGTCACCATGCTCGGCATGCTGTTCGGCGCGCGCGCCGTTCTGCACGGCCAGCTGCACCGCGAAGGCCCTCGCCATCTCGGCGCCGCCGAGGAGGCTGAAGGCCATCGCGGGGAGGGCCAGCGCGAGCTAGACCATCGACTGGCCGGCGTGATCCCGGAACAGGCCGAACACGGCTGAAGTCTAGGAGCGGCGGGTGGTGCTCCGGCGGCTCAGAACGGTGTCAGTGGCTCGGGCGGGCGGGCGGCTGAT
>VGPA01000193.1 GCA_016875665.1 Chloroflexota bacterium
AGGATCACCAGACGAAGGGCGATCAGCCGTTCCAGGCCCTCATCGCGAAGCAGATCCAAGTGCAGCCCCCGAGCCCTGTGCCCGCGACGGGTCTCGCGCCACTACGCGGGCGCAAGGTCCTCATCTTCTCTGACTCGCGACAGACGGCGGCGCGCCTCGCGCCGAATCTGCAGACCTACTCGACGCAGGATGCAATCCGTCCGCTCATCGTCGCGGGATACGAGGTGCTCCAGGGCACCGCCGCGATCGCCCCGTACCTATCGCTCGATGACCTGTACTTCGGCGTGCTCATCGCGGCGAAGGAGCTGGGCGTCAGGCTCCGTCCCGAACTCAAGGTGGGGGAGAGCTTCCAAGACGAACTCGACGTGGATGCCGCCATCAAGGCGGGCGCGCTCTCGAACCCTGGGGCGCTGAAGTCGCTCTGGGTGAAGCTACGTGCGTCTCAACCGCCGGAGTCGTTGCTCCGCGCGATCGTGGACTCGTTGGGCGACCGCTACTACGGTCTCGAGGCGCTCGCGATCGCGTCGCTCCGTGAGCAAGGGGGCCACACGACGTGGATCGAGGCGCTCCCGGACATCCCTGACTTCGTGACAACGCTTGAGCAGAAGTTGGCAACCGCACGCTCATGGATGCGGTGCTGGGGCCGCGCGGGCCTGTGGATGCGCCAGATGCCTCCCGCGTGGAGAAACTCGGGCCGTCAGTTCCAGGCTCGCTCGGGCAAGTTCGATGAGATGGATCGGCTCATCGCGGACAAGTCCGCGCGAACGTTCTTCAACAAGGAGTGGCTGCCCAAGCTGCTCCAGCGCTTCGGAGAGCAGGTCTCGCCGAACAAATTCTACTTGAAGGGCGGCGAACTCTCGCTCTACGTCGGCGGTCCTTGGGCGTATTGTCAGTCGTGCAAGACGGTGCAGCGCCCGTTCCCCGGCCGCACGATCTGCGTGAATTGCGGCCAGCCCACCGCGACGCAGATCGATCCGAGTACCGACAAGGTCTTCGTCGCGCGCAAGGGCTACTACCGCGCGAGCACCGTCGACGCGCTGAAGGTCCCGCCGTCGCCACCGATGGCGCTCATCGCCGCGGAGCACACCGCGCAGCTCAACACTGCGCAGGCCGACGAGGTCTTCTCGAAGGCAGAGGAGCATGAACTGCTTTTCCAAGACGTGGACCTCGGCGTCGACGGAACCGGCCATGACCGGCCCGCCATTGACGTGCTCTCCTGCACGACGACGATGGAGGTCGGTATCGACATCGGATCGCTCTCGGGCGTGTCACTGCGGAACATGCCGCCGGCGCGCGCGAACTACCAGCAGCGCGCAGGTCGCGCCGGTCGTCGAGGGAACGCCGTCGCGACTGTCACTGCCTTCGGCAGCGCGGACAGCCATGACGAGCACTACTTCTCTAACCCCGACCAGATGATCCGTGGCGCGGTCGACGATCCGCTCCTCACGCTCGACAACAGCGAGATCATCCGACGGCACGTTACCGCGTACCTGCTACAGCGCTACCACCAGGACAAGCTCCCCAACATCAAGCCGGAAGAGCAGCCGCACCTCTTCGCGGTGCTCGGCACCGTGGCTGACTTCAAAACGTCCGCGAAGGTGCTCAACCGATCGGACCTGAAGAAGTGGCTCGAGGAAAACGAGGCGGCCCTGCGCGCCGAGGTCGACACTTGGCTCCCGCAGCAGTTCTCAGCTACAGAACGGAAGCGCCTCCTTGACGAACTTGTGCCGAAGACGATGGAGCCGATCGACGCGGCGATCGAGTTCGAGCCTCCAGCAAGCGCGGCGACGTCTGCGCCGGAAGCTGTGCCCGCTCCCGCAGCCTCAGGGGACGCGTCCACGGCTGCGAGCGCAGACACCGCGCTCGAGGCGCCTGACCAGGAGGGCGAAGAGAAGCCAGGGCGTGACCCGGCCTCCGAGAACCTGCTCGACAGGCTCCTCTACCGGGGTGTTCTCCCTCGCTACGCGTTCCCAACCGATGTCGCCACGTTTCACGTGTTCGACCCGGTCAACTCGACGACGTACCGGCCCATCTTTCAGTTCACGCCGTCACAGGGCCTCACAATTGCGCTCTCGCAGTACGCGCCCGGCAAGGAAGTCTGGATCGGCAACAAGCTCTGGACCTCTGAGGCGATCTACTCGCCGATGCGCGATGACCGATACCGCGCGTGGCTGGGGCGGCGGCTCTACTACGAGTGCAGCGTGTGCCACTACGCGAAGACTACGACCTTCGAAGCTGGCTCGCGTGGGGAGATCAAGGACTGCGAAGCGTGCGGTGGCGTGGGGACTTTTGGCCCTGCCACTCAGTGGCTCCGTCCGCCCGGCTTCGCACACCCCGTGGATAAACCGGAGGGTACCACGCCCGACGACATGCCCGCGAAGAGCTACGCGACCCGCGCGAAGTTGACGGCGCCGACGCCTGCGGACGCTTCAAAGTGGAAGAAGTTGAACGAACGCCTTCGGGTCCACCACACGCGGCAGCACCTCCTCGTCACGAACCGAGGTCCGCGGGCGGAGGGCTACACGTACTGCACGAAGTGCGGGCTCATCGAGCCCACCGCGAACCCGAAGGGGACCGTCGGGGCGGCGCACCGCAAGCCGTACCGCGACATCAAGGAGCCGATGTGCCCCGGCGGCGGCGCGACGAAGGGCTTGGTCCTCGGCACGGACTTCATCACCGACGTCTTGCTCGTCGCGATTCGCGTCGAAGCACCCATCACGCTCGTCCCCGGCGTACTCGCGACCGACGTAGCGCTGCGCACGATCTGCGAGGCGGTAACCAAGGCCGCGTGCGCACGGCTCGAGTTGGAGGCGAACGAACTCCAAGCCGAGTACCGCCCTGCGCTCACGCCAGAGGGGCGCGCTGGGCTCGAAACGGAGATCTACATCTACGACACGCTGCCCGGCGGCGCCGGCTTCGCGAAGCGCGTGGGGGACATCGGGCTCCCGATCTTCGAGGACGCGCTCAAGCTGGTCGAGGTGTGCCAGGATAACTGTGACCGCTCCTGTTACCGCTGCCTCCGCAGCTACAAGAACAAGTTCGAGCACGACCTCCTCGACCGCCACCTCGGCGCGAGTCTGTTGCGGTTTATCCTCAATAATGCTGCGCCGACGCTCAGCGCGGATCGCGTCGCGCGCACGACTGACCTCCTGTTCGAAGATCTCGCCCGTCAGGACATTGAGGGGCTCTCCCTCGAACGAGCGAAGAAGATCACGGTCGCAGGCCTTGGCGACGTCGTGGCGCCTATCCTTGTGACCAACGCCAGCGGAGCCCAGTTCGCCATCGGGCTGCACGGGCCCTTAACGCCCAACGAGCCGACGAACGCGGACCTTAGGGACATTAAGGAGTACGCGACATCGCTAACCGTCCACCTCGAGGATGAACTGGTCGTGCG
>VGPA01000194.1 GCA_016875665.1 Chloroflexota bacterium
GGCCGCGGCCGCTCCGCCGCCGGCCAGGACGGGCCGCGCGATGAGCGAGAGGAGCCGGCGCGCGTTCGCGCCTCCGCACGAAGGGCACGCAGGCACGCCGTCGCGGTCGTAGGTCAAGCGCTCGAAGCGCGTCGCGCAGTCGGCGCAGCGGTACTCGTACAGCGGCACGGGTCCATTATCCCGCCCGCACGCGTCCGGCTAGCGGACGACGAGGCGCCCGCGCATGCCGGCATCGTAGTGCCCCGGCTCGAAGCAGCCGATCTCGTACTTCCCCGGCCGGTCGGGAACCGTGAACTCGATGCCCCCATTCCGTCCCGCCCCGAGCACCAGGCCGAAGCCGCCGTGGCTCTCCGCGTGCCCATCGCCGTGGGCGCCGCCCTGGACCCGCACCTGCACTCCTTGGAAGAGATCGTTCTTGTAGCCCCCGTCCGACCGCGGGTCGCGGCCGGCCATGAATTCGTGCTGCACGGCAGCGGTGTTGCGGAAGCGGATGAGGATGCGCTCGCCCCGAGTCAGGGTGATGGTGTCGGGGGCGAACGCCAGGTCGCGCATCTCGACCTCGAGCGTGCGCGCGGGCGGCGCACAGGCCGCCACCAGCACCGCCAGCGCTGCTGCGGGTATCAGCCTGCGGATCTGCATGCGCACACTCTCTCTCGCCACCGGGTCCGCTGCCAGGTGGAGCGGACACTCCGGCCACCGCGAGTCAATGCGGTATCGGGGACGGGTGTGATCCGCTTGCGTCTGGCACCACCGCGACACGTACGCGCAGAGAGTAGACGGATGTACCACGACGGCGACCGCGACCTGCAAGATCGCTTCGACACGCGCCGCATCGCCGACCGGATCGACGAGCGCCTCGTGTCAGACACGATCTCCGAGCACGACCGCCGGTTCATCGAGACGCGCGACATGTTCTTCCTCGCGTCTTCCGACGACAACGGCCTCCCCAGATGCTCCTACAAAGGGGGTGACCCGGGATTCGTCCGCGTCATCGATCAGCGCACGGTGGCGTTCCCCAACTTCGACGGCAACGGCATGTACCTTTCTGTGGGCAACGTGCTCGTCAATCCCGCGGTGGGCATGCTGTTCATCGACTTCGAACGGGGGAACCGGATGCGGCTGAACGGCGTGGCGACGATCGATCCGGACGACCCGCTGATGGCCGAGTATCCGGAGGCGCAGTTCATCGTCCGCGTCAGTGCCCGTGAGGTGTTCCCGAATTGCCCGCGCTACATCCACCGCTACAAGCTCGTCGAGCGCTCGCGCTTCGTGCCGAAGAAGGGGCAGGCCACGCCCGTCCTCTCGTGGAAGTGCGCCGACTGGTCCGCGGACGCGCTCGCCCAGAGCGACCCGACCCGGGATCCAACCCGCGAGGTGCTCTGATACGCCACTCCTGGACCAGCGACTCGACGGCGATCAGCCGCACGGTCGGAGCGGGTTGAGCGGGCCCAAAGCGACGCGCCGCGAGTGGATCGGCCTGCTGGTCCTGACGCTGCCCTGCCTCCTGTACTCGATGGACCTCACGGTTCTCCATCTCGCGATCCCGAAGCTCACCGAGGATCTGAAGCCGAGCAGCTCCGAGCTGCTCTGGATCATCGACATCTACGGGTTCTTTGTCGCGGGCTCTCTCATCACCATGGGCACGCTCGGTGACCGCATCGGGCGGCGGCGGCTGCTGCTCATCGGTGCCGCGGCGTTCGGCGTGGCGTCGGTGATCGCGGCCTTCGCGAACACCACGGAGACATTGATCGCGAGCCGCGCGCTGCTCGGGCTCGCCGGCGCGACGGTTGCGCCGTCCACCTTCTCGCTGATCCGCAACATGTTCCATGACGAGCACGAGCGCACCCGCGCGATCGCGCTCTGGATCACGGCGTACTCGGTCGGCGGCGTCATCGGCCCCGTGCTGGGCGGGCTGATGCTCGAGTATTTCTGGTGGGGCTCGGTGTTCCTGCTCGCGGTGCCGGTGATGGTGCTGGTGCTGGTCACCGGTCCGCTGCTCCTTCCCGAGTACAAGGACCCGAACGCGGGGCGACCGGACCTCGCGAGCGCGGCACTGTCCATCGCCGCGGTGCTCGCGGGGGTGTTCGGTCTCAAGCTCATCGCGCAGGACGGCCTGTCGCCGCTGCCGCTCGCCGGCGCCGTCGCGGGCCTCGCGCTCGGCGTCATGTTCGTGCGACGCCAGCGAACGCTCGCCGACCCGTTCATCGACCTGTGGCTGTTCCGGGCGCCCGGGTTCAGCGCCTCGCTCGCCACATACGCGATCGGGGCGTTCGTCATGCTCGGCGCGTTCCTGTTCATCCCGCAGTACCTCCAGCTCGTGCTGGGGCTCTCGCCGCTCGAGGCGGGCCTCTGGACCCTGCCGTGGGCGATCGGCTTCGTCGTCGCGTCCAACGTGCTGCCCAGCCTCACCAAGCACACGCAGCCCGCGACGGCGATGGTGCTCGGCCTGCTCCTCGCGGCGGCCGGCTTCGCCCTCTTCGCGCGCATGGACGAGAGCACCGGCTTCCCGTACTTCGTGGTGGCGTCCATCCTGTTCTCGGTCGGCTTCAGCCCGATCTTCACGCTCACGAACGCGCTGATCATGACCGCCGCGCCGCCGGAGCGGGCCGGCGCCGCCGCCGGGCTTTCGGAGACGAGCGCGGAGCTGAGCGGCGCCCTCGGCATCGCGGTGTTCGGCAGCCTCGGTGTCGCGCTCTACCGCGGCGCGATGGGCGATGCCGAGTCGTACCTGCCGCTTCAGGAGGCGATCGCCGCGAAGGACACGCTTGGCGGTGCGGTCGCGATCGCGGGAGCGCTCCCGGTCCCGCTCGCCGGGCGGCTCGTCGACTCCGCGCGAGATGCTTTCGTGCTCGGCATGCAGGTGTGCGCGACGATCAGCACCGCGGGTGCGTTGGTGCTCGCGGTCTTCATCCGTCATTCGCTCGGGGAACGAGGCGGATCGGCGGTGGCGCGGTCGAGGCCTGGCCCGCAAGATGTCCGTCGATGAGATTCGCGCCAGTCGCGGCGCTGGTCCTGCTGTGGGCGGCACTTGGAGGGTGCGCCTTGCCCGCGAGCACGGCCGGAGGAGAAGCAACGGCACCGGACCGGGAGCGCGTGCAGGTGGTCTCGGTCACGGACGGCGACACGATCCGTGTGCGCCGGAACGGGCAGACCGTGCCCGTCCGCTACATCGGCATCGACACGCCCGAGACCGACCCCCGGCGCGCGGTCGAGTGCTTCGGTGCCGAAGCCACCGCCGCGAACATGCGGCTGGTGGAGGGGAGGACGGTCGAGCTCGAGAAGGACGTCAGCGAGACCGACTCCTTCGATCGCCTGCTGCGGTACGTCTACGTCGACGGGCGCCTGCTCAACGAGATCCTGGTTTCGGACGGGTTCGCGCGCGCGGTGA
>VGPA01000195.1 GCA_016875665.1 Chloroflexota bacterium
GGCGGCGGAAGCGCCGCGACGAGCGCGCCGATGCCCACGATCCCGCCGCCGATCCACAGCCACGAGACGAGCGGGATCACGCGGACCCGGATCGTCGCCCACGCCTTTCCGCGCGCATCGAAGGCGACGAGGATCGTGTAGACGTCCTCGCTCGGCCGCGGGAGGATCCCCGGCGAGCCCACGGCCTGCACCGCGTTCGGGTACTGCACGAGCGCGGCCCCGACGCGTGCCGAGCCGGCGCCGTCGCGCACGACCAGGTCCGCCACGACGCTCTGCCGCTGCGGCTCGACGTCGTCACGCAAACCGACGAGCTGGATCTCGTGCCCCGCCACGCTCATGCGCTCGCCAGGAGCGAGCGTGCGCTCGACCTCCACGGTGCGCGCCGAGCTCGTCGTGATGGCGAGCGCGATCACCACGATCCCCAGATGCACTACGTACCCGCCGTAGCGGCGCCCGTTCCGGCGGAACAGCGCGGCGAGTGCCGGGAGCGGGCCCTCGCCGTGGAGCGCACGGCGCGCCCGTATGCCGCGGGCGAACTCCTGCACCACGGTCGCGCTCACGAACGCCGCGAGGGCGTAGCCGAGCACGGGCGCGAGACCGGCGAGGCCCGTCACGAGCGCGAGCGCCGCGCCGCCCGCGGCCGCCGCGAGCGGGACCGTGAACTGACGCTCGAGCGTGGAGCGCGACGCGCCGTGCCAGGGCAGCTGCGGGCCCACGCCCATGAGGAACAGGAGGGCCAGGCCGAGCGGGACCTGCACGCGGTCGAAGTACGGCGCGCCGATTGACAGCTGCGCGCCGGTGAGCGCCTCCGCGAGGAGCGGGTAGAGCGTGCCGAGGAGGATCGTGAACGTCGCCGCGACGAACACCACGTTTTGGAACAGGAACACGGCCTCGCGCGAGAGCGGCGCTCCGATCGAGCCGCTCTCGGCGAGCCGCGGGGCGCGCCAGGCCAGGAGCCCGACCCCGAGCACGAGGATCGCGATGAAGTAGCCGAGCAGCAGCGGGCCGATCCCGGACTGCGTGAACGAGTGCACGGAGTTCACCACGCCGCTCCGCGTGAGGAAAGTGCCGAGGATGGTGAGCGCGAACGTCGCGATCACCAGCGACACGTTCCAGATGCGCAGGAGCCGGCGCTTCTCCTCGACCATGACCGAGTGCAGGTACGCCGTCGCGGTGAGCCACGGCATGAGCGCGACGTTCTCCACCGGATCCCACGCCCAGTAGCCGCCCCAGCCGAGCACGCCGTACGACCACCACGACCCGGCGACGATGCCGATGCCGAGCAGCGCCCACGACGTGATCGCGGCGCGCCGCGTCGCGACGAGCCAACGGTCGCCGCCTTCACCCAGGACGAGCGCGGCGATCGCGTACGCGTACGGCACTGCCGTGAGCACGTAGCCGAGGTAGAGCAGCGGCGGGTGCAGCGCCATGAGCGGGTGGTTCTGGAGGAGCGGGTTGGGGCCGCGACCGTTGTCGGGCGGTGGGAAAGCCGCCACGAACGGGTCGGCCGCGGGCGTGACGACCAGGGCGAGGAAGAACGACAGCATCGCGGCGAGCACGGCGAGCGCCGTGGTCGCCAGGCGCGGCAGATCGCGCGTGCCGCGCCAGGCCACCCACGCCGTCGCCCCCGCGAGGATCGCGGTCCACAGCAGGATCGAGCCCTCGAGCGCCGCCCAGAGCGAGATCGCGCTGTAGAACAGCGGCGTCTCGCGCGCGTTGTTCAGCGCGATGTAGGCGATGGAGAAGTCGTGCGTGACGAGCGCGCAGACCATCGCGACGCACGCGGCGGCGGTGAGGGCGAACGCCCCGAGGGCCGCCCAGCGGGCGCTTTCCAGGAGCGCGCCGTCGCGGCGCCGCGCGGCGAGGGCCGCCGCGGCCATGCACCAGAGGGCGAGCGGGAGGGCCGCGCGGAGCGCGCCCGCTCCGAGGTCCAGCCAGGTCACGGTGTGCGGTGCGGCGGCGTGGCTCCGGGAGGCGGCGGGGCGTAGACCTCGTCGTGCTTCGCGATCACCTGGGTCGCGCGGAACGTGCCGTCCGCGGCGAACGCCCCTTCGACCACCGCGCCGGCGCCCTCACGGAGCAGCGCGGGCGGCGCGCCGTTGCCCACGACCGTCACCTTCGTGACGCCGTCGCCGATCACGAACCGGAGGTCGCGCGTGGACGGCTCGTAGCGCAGCGAGCCCGTCTCGATGAGTCCGCCGAGACGCGCCGCGGTGCCCGCGGGCACGCCGCGCTGCTTCGCTTCGGTGGGGGTGAGGTAGTACACCGTGGCGCCGCCCAGGCTCTGCGCCGCGAACCCGCCGATCAGCACGGCCGCCGCCAGAGCGCCGACCAGGAGCAGCCTGCGCTTAGCGGCTCCGCTTGGATTCATTGCCGCTCCGCGCAGCGAGGGACCGCGCGTACGCCGCCAGCGCCACGATCGTCACGGCGTATGCCGCGACCACGAACTCGAGCCCGCCTTCGATCATTGCTACGACCTCGCCGCGAGCAGGCGCGCCTGGCGGTCGAGCTCGATCCGCACGCGCCGCGCGAGCAGCCAGCCGTAGACGAGCGCCCCCGCGAGATTCGCCACCAGGAGCGTGAACAGCATCCGCGACTCCATCGCGGGGCCGCCGCCCGCACGCAGCACCGTGGGCAGCTGATGCAGGGAGTTCATCCAGAGCACCGAGAGGTGGACGATCGGGATGTCCACCACGAACACGATCCCGAGCACCGCGGCCCGCGTGGCCCGGCGCTCGAAGTCGGTCGAAAGGCCGCGTACCAGCAGATAGCCGAGGTACATCGCGAACATGCCCGCCGTGGTGAGCAGGCGCGGCTCCCAGGTCCACCACACGCCCCACGTCGGCTTCGCGTAGATCGAGCCGACGACGAGCACGAGGCCCGTGAACAGCACGCCGATCTCCGCCGAAGCCACCGCGATCGCGTCGTAGACCGGCTTTCGGGACCACAGCCACGCCACGCTTGCCAGGAACACCACCACAAACGCGAGGTAGGCGAGCCACGCGGCGGGCACGTGCACGTAGAGGATCCGCGCGACATCGCCCTGCACGGCGTCCGGCGGTGACCACACGAGGCTGAGATAGAGCGTCACCACCGCCGCGACGAGCGCCGACGCGCCGAGCCAGGGGATCCGGCGTAGCAGAGGCAGGCGCTGCGTGGAGGTGGTGATCATTCGGTGGATGCAGGAACGATGGTAAGACCGAGCACCGCGTACACGAGCGCGAACGCGACCGCGAGCCCGGTCCATCCGAGCCACACCGTCTCATTGCCCGCGAGGGCTGCCGCCGTCCCATTGGTCGACGCGAGCAGGGCCGGGACGAGCACCGGAAGCGCGAGGATCGGGACGAGCACCCCGCGCGCGCGGAGCCGCAGCGCGAGCAGCGTGT
>VGPA01000196.1 GCA_016875665.1 Chloroflexota bacterium
CGCAGGTCAGGCCCCGCGCGGACGGCGTCGACATCGTGGGGCCGGGGGCCGGCGCGCCGCTGATCATCCGCCACGCGGTGCCTTCGAGGTACGTCGCCGAGATGGCGCTCGCCGTCGAGCCCGGGACGGACGGCTCCTTCACCGCCACGCTGCGCAGCGCTCCGCAGCAGAGCATCCAGGTGGTGGTCGATGCGCTCAACGAGATCGTCCGTTTCCAGCATTCTGATTCGAGCGTGACCCCGGCGCGCGTGACCTCGCTCGTGCCGAGCGTGATCCCGGCCACCGGCCTGCAACGGGGCCAGACGCTGCGCCTCGCCTATGCGATCGACGGCACGCGCTACCGCCTGTTCGTCGCCGGCGAGCTGGTGGGCGACGTCACCGACGCCCGCGTGCCGGTGCCCGACTCGCCGCTCGCCAACCTCTCGTGGGCTGGCGGAGCGACGAAGGGCACCGTCTCGGTCAGCAAGGCCCGGGTGTATTCGCTCGCGACGGCGGCCGGCGCTCCCTCGCTCCTGGCGCAGTTCAAGGGCCAGGTCGTCTTCGAGCCGGCGTTCACCCGGGATCTCGGGACGCCGGCGCCCCTGCCGACCGGCGCGCGGCCGACGGCGGTGGTCAAGGCGCGGAGCGCCGACGTCGTCGACGTGCTGCCGGGCGGGAACTATGCGCCGATCGCTTTCCCGCGCCTGGTGCCGGCGCGGTACCTCGCGGAGTTCGACCTCGCGATGCTCCCGGGGACCGACGGCCAGTTCTCGTGGAACCTTCGTTCGGCGGCCCCGCGGCAGATCGCGCTCGTCGTCGACGCGCCGAACGAGCTCATGCGGATCAGCTACTCGGACACGAGCGTGAGTCCGGCGATCAGCATGTCGCTCACCCCCAGCGCCGCGGTCGTCGCGGGGGTCCAGCGCGGTCGTGTGCTGCGCATCGCCGTGGCCGTGGATGGGACCCGCTGCCGGGTCTTCCTGGACGGCGAACTGTGGGCCGACGTGACGGAGCCGCGCGCCGTCGTGCCGCCCTCGGCGTCGACCGGACTCGGCCTCGGCGCGAGCCTGACCAAGGGCGGATACGCGCTCAGCAAGCTGAAGGTGTTCGAGCTGCGCGACGCCCCGGCCTCGAGCGCGCCGCCGTCCCCGGCGCCGGCCGGCCGGCCCTGAGGCAGGTATCCTCGGCTCCGAGAATCCCCCGGAGGCCGCATGTGATCAGCACCGCCGCTCGCGACCGCGTGAAGCTCGCCGTGGACCAGCTCGAAGAGACCTTCCACCGCTACGCCGAGCGGGCCGATGACGACGCGCTCGAGTCGTACGAGGCGGCGATCAACCGGGGCCGCGCCCTCGCGTTCCAGGAAGCCGCGCACATCGTGAAGGCGGCGCTCCACGACATCGACGTGAAGAGCCTGTAGCGCAGGCGCGCCGCCGGCCGGCGACGCCGCCGCGGGCGACGGGCGAGCACGATCCGCCGTCCGAGAATTGCGCACCGGGTGAGTCGAGACCCCCCATAGACTCTGCCCTGATGCAGCCCGTGGGGCGGCTCCGGGCCGCCGGGTGAAGGTCGCCATCGCCCAATGCGCCCCCGCGCTCGGGGCGCTGAAGCGCAACACCGCGCTGCACCTCGACTGGATCGCTCGCGCGCGCGCCGCTGGGGCGGCGCTGGTGGTCTTCCCCGAGCTGTCGCTCACCGGCTACTACCTGAAGGACCTCGCCGCCGATCTGGCCTGCGCGCCCGGGGACGCGCTGCTGGCGCCGCTCGCGGAGGCCTCGCGCGACATCGACGTGTCCGCGGGCTTCGTCGAGCGCGCCGCCGACGCGCGCCTGCACATCGCCCAGGGCTACTGGTCGAGGGGCGCGCTCCGCCACGTGCACCGCAAGGTGTACCTGCCGACCTATGGGATCTTCGACGACGGGCGCTACTTCGCCCAGGGCGAGCGCTTCGAGGTGTTCGAGAGCGCGACGGGGCCGGCCGGGATCGCCATCTGCGAGGACGTCTGGCACATGTCCACCCCGTACCTCTACGCCTCGGCGGGCGCGACCGTGCTCATCGCCGCCTCGGCGAGCCCCGGGCGCGGGGTGGCCGAGGGCGGCGACCTGGGCACCGCCGAGTCCTGCCACCTCATGAACCGCTTCTACGCGCAGTACCTCACCCTCGCGGTGATCTACGCGAACCGCGTCGGGCACGAGGACGGCATCGCCTTCTGGGGCGGATCGGAGGTGGTGGCCCCCGACGGCACCGTGCTGGCGCGGGCGCCCCAGTTCGACGAGACCCTGCTCGTCGCCGAGGTCGATCCGGCACAGACGGTTCGCGAGCGGGTGCGCAATCCGCTGCTGCGCGACGAGCGGCCGGACCTGGTCCTGGCGCACCTCGCGCGCCGGGTCGGGCTGCCCGTGCCGTCATGAGCGGCGACCACATCGGCGCGATCCGGCCGCGCCCGGGCGACCTCTCGGCGCTGCGCATCGACGAGGCCCTCGTGCGGAAGATGCTCGTATCGTTCCTGCGCAACGAGACCTCCAAGTTCGGGCTGAAGCGGGTCGTGCTCGGCCTTTCCGGAGGCGTAGACAGCGCGACGGTCGCCGCGCTGGCGGTGGAGGCCTTCGGGCCCGCGAGCGTCACGGCCCTGTTCACGCCATACCGCACGTCGAGCGACGCGTCGCGCCGCGACGCCGAGGCCACCGCCGCCCGATTCGGCCTCCGTCTCGAGGTCGTCGAGATCAGCGCGCAGGTCGACGCGTACTTCGCCGCGAACGGCGGCGACGTGGCCGACCGGGTGCGGGTGGGGAACAAGATGGCGCGCGAGCGCAAGAGCATCGAGTACGACCGCTCGTGGCCGGACGGGCTCGTGCTCGGGACCTCGAACAAGACCGAACTGCTGCTGGGCTACGGGACGCAGTTCGGCGACATGGCCTGCGCGCTCAATCCGGTGGGGGACCTGTATAAAACGCAGCTGCGCGAGCTCGCCGCGCACCTCGGAGTACCCGACGCGGTCCTGCGCAAGCCGCCGACGGCGGACCTGTGGAGCGGGCAGACGGACGAGGGCGAGCTCGGCTTCACCTACGCCGAGGCGGACCTGATCCTGTATCACCTGGTCGACCGCCGGCTGCGCGTCGACGAGCTGATCGCGGCGGGCTTCGACGAGCGCCTGGTCCGGCGGATCCGCGAGATGATGCGGCGCAGCCACTTCAAGCGCGTGATGCCGCTCATCGCCAAGGTGAGCCTGCGCACGGTCGGCCACGACTTCCTCTACCCGCGCGACTGGGAGTCCGACTGAGCGGACACGTCCTCGCGGCCGCGGCGACGGCGTGCTTCGTCGCCGGCGGGCTGCTGGCCCGGCACGCGTTCGCGCTCGGGATCGAGCCGGCGACGCTCGCTGAGTGGCGCTC
>VGPA01000197.1 GCA_016875665.1 Chloroflexota bacterium
GGCCCGGCTCGCCGCCGAGGATCGCCCTCGCGGTCGAGGCGTTCGCCTGCGCGTCGCCGCTCGCGATGTCCGCGGGCGTGCCGGCGACGAGGCCGAACGCCGCCGGATCAAACGTGGCGCTGCGCCGCGAGCCGCCCCGCAGCTCCCAGACGCCCGTCGGGCCGCACGGGCTGATGTCGTCGAGCCCTTCCTCGCCGTGCACGACCAGCGCGTGATCGACGCCGAGCTGGGCGAGCACCTGGGCGAGCCTCTCGCCCACCGCCGGCGTCGCCACGCCGAGCACCAGCCGCCGCACTCCCGCCGGGTTCGCCAGCGGCCCCAGGATGTTGAACACGGTGCGGACGCCGATCTCGCGGCGCACCGGGCCCGCGTGCCGCATGGCCGGGTGGTGGTTCGGGGCAAGGAAGAACGTGATTCCGGCCTCGGCCAGGCACGCCGCGGATCGGTCGGCGGGGAGGTCGATCTTCACGCCCAGCGCTTCGAGCACGTCGGCCGCGCCGCAGCGACCCGTCACCGCACGGTTGCCGTGCTTGGCGACCCGGGCGCCCGCCGCGGCGGCGACGATGGCGGCCGTGGTCGAGATGTTGAACGGATCCACCCGGGAGCCGCCGGTGCCGACCACGTCGATCGCACCGTCCGGCACCGCGACCTTCACCATCGCGTCGCGCATCGCTTCCGCGAAGCCGGCGATCTCGTCGACTGTTTCGCCGCGCGCCGCGAGGCACGCGATCAAGGCACCGATCTGGGCGGGCGTGGCCTCGCCGGCCATCACGACGCCCATCGTCGCGCGGGCGTCGGCGCGGCTGAGCGTGCCTCCGCCCACCACCGCGGCGAGCGCCTGCTTGAGGTCCACTAGCGGCCCCGCTCCACGCGCGGAGCGTATAGGGATGCGACGACGTTCTGCACGAGGCGCATCCCGATCTCCTCCTTCATCGTGAGGATCGACTCCGGGTGGAACTGCACGGCCGCAATCGGCAGCCGCGTGTGCTCGACCGCCATGACCGTGCCGTCCTCACTCTCGGCGGTCACCGCGAGGTCCTTCGGCAGCGAGTCGCGGACCGCGAACAGCGAGTGGTAGCGGCCGGCGGTGAACTCCTCGGGCAAGTCGGCGAACAGCCGCCCTTCGGTCACGCGGATGCGCGACGGCTTGCCGTGCACCGGGTGCGGCAGGACGCCGAGCCGCCCGCCGAGCCGCTCGACGATTCCCTGCAGCCCCAGGCAAACGCCGAACAACGGGAGCTCATGCCGCATCGCGACGCCGACGGTCATCGGCACGTCCAGGTCACGCGGCGCGCCGGGCCCGGGCGAGAGCAGGATGCCGTGGGGCCGGTAGTCGGCGAGGAGCCGCTCGAGCTCCGCCTCGCTGAAGCCGCCACGCACGGTGCGCACTTCGGCGCCCGTCTGCCGCACGTAGTTCGCGAGGGTGTGCACGAACGAGTCCTCGTAGTCGACCAGCAGCACACGGACGCCCTCGCCCACCCGCCGCTCGGCGGGCGCGGCGGTGACCGCGGCGACGCGCGGTCGCCGGATCGCGTCGAGGAACGCCGACGCCTTGAGGTCGATCTCCCGCTCCTCCGCGTCCGGATCCGAGTCGATGAGCAGCGTGGCGCCCGCGCGGACCTCGGCCGTGCCCTTGTGCAGGCGGATCGTGCGCAGCGTCAGGCCCGTGTTGAGGTTGCCGTCGAAGCCGACGAACCCGATGGCGCCGCCGTACCAGCCGCGGTGCGATCGCTCGTGCTCCTCGATGAACCGCATGGCCCACAGCTTGGGCGCGCCGGTGACCGTCACGGCCCAGGTGTGGGTCAGGAAGGCGTCGATCGCGTCGAACTCCGGCCGCAGCATCCCCTCGACGTGGTCGACCGTGTGGATCACGCGGGAATACATCTCGATCTGACGGCGGCCGATGACCCGGACACTCCCCGGCACGCAGATCCGCGACTTGTCGTTGCGGTCGACGTCGGTGCACATGGTCAGCTCCGACTCGTCCTTCTCGGAGGAGAGCAGCGTGAGGATTTGCTCGGCGTCGCCCATCACGTCGCGTCCGCGCGCGATCGTGCCGGATATCGGGCAGGTCTCCACGCGCGCGCCATCGACGCGCACGTACATCTCCGGTGAGGCGGCCACGAGGTACTCCTCCGCCCCCAGGTTCATCAGCGCGCCGTACGGGGCGGGATTGCGCTCGCGCAGGCGCCGAAACAGCTCCGAGGGCGGCGCGGCGGACGGCTCGGAGAAGAGCCGCCCCGGCACGACCTCGAACAGATCGCCGCGGCGGAAGGACTCCTGAGCGACTCGGACGAGCGCGGCGTAGTCGCCCGGCCGCTGGTCGCTGACCGGCGGGGCCGGCGGGGCGGCCACGTACGGCGCCACGGCGTTGTCGCGTTTGCGCCCGCGTGTCGACGCGCCGCCGGCCTCGAGTTCGTAGTCGTGGCGGACCGCCGTCGCGCGCGTGTGGTCGACCACGACCAGCGAGTCGGGCAGGTAGAGCACGAGGTCGCGCTTGTCCGCGGGCCGCGCGAGGCGCCGCGTGATCGGCTCGAACTGGAACGCGAGGTCGTACGCGAACGCCCCGTACAGGCCCAGATGCGGGTCCTCGTCGCTGCGGAAGAGGTCCACCAGGGCACGGAGCAGCGAGAACACCGAGTACTGGCGGCTGCGCTCCTCCTCCGAGAACCGGCGCTCCGGCTGGCGGACCGTGCCGCGGACCGCCGCGGCGTCGGTCCGCGCCTCCGCGACGGCGTCGAGGCCACGGAGGCGCTCGCCGAGGAATGGCAGCAGCGCGTGCCCGCGCTCGTTCAACGCGGTCAGCGCGAACGACCGGTCGCGAGTGACGAGCTCGAGCAGCGGGTCGGTGAAGCCGAGGTCCCAGCGCGTGTAGCGCCCCGGGTACTCGTAACTCGACGCGAGAAGCACACCGCGATGCGTGTCGAGCCAGTCGATGATCGGCTCGACCGCGCTCTCGACCTCGAGCACGGTGGTCGTGCGCTCCACGCGGATGCCGCCGCGCGTCGTGTAGGCCCTTCGCTCGTTCATCGCACCACTCCTTCCCGAGAGACGGAAACGCCCTCGCCCGATGCTCGGGACGAGGGCTCGTGGTGCCACCCGAAGTCGACCGACCCTCACGGGACGGTCCTCAGCCTCCGCAATCACGGAGCGTCCGGAGGTAACGGCGGACTGCCGGCGGTCCTTACTGCGCCTCGGCGGTTCGGGCCCGCGTCTTGCGGGATCCATTCCCCCACGTCCGCCGTCCCGGCTCTCACCACACCCGGTTCGCTACCCGGCTCGCGTCGGCTACTCGTTCCCGCTCGAACGACGTTGAGGAAAGCGTAGCAGCAGGCGCATCGCGCGC
>VGPA01000198.1 GCA_016875665.1 Chloroflexota bacterium
TGTCCGGCCGCTGCTGGGCAGTGCGACCGCCCTACCGCTCGCGGACTCGTCGGTGGACGCCGTGATGATGGGATTCACGCTGCGAAACGTCGGCGACGTGTCATGCGCGCTCGGCGAGCTGCTGCGCGTCCTCCGCCCCGACGGGCGCCTGGTCGTGCTTGAGCTCTCGACGCCCGCGCCCCCGCCGCTGCGGGCGGCGTACCGCCTGTACTTCCACCACCTTGCGCCCAGAATCGCGGGGCTGCTCGGCGGAGACCAGGCGGCGTACGAGTACCTGCCGCGATCGGTCGACCGGTTCCCGCGGCCCGAGGCGCTGGCGCGTCTCCTGACCGAACGCGGATTCCGCCGGGTGCGGTTCGAATCGCTCTCATTCGGCATCGCCACGATCCACATCGCGGAGCGCTGACCCCTCCCTCAGGCGAAGCGCGGCGGGTGCTTTCCATGGAACGCGCCGAGGCCTTCTGCGAACTCCGGCGAAGCGGCGGACTCGAGCTGCCGGTCCCGTCTGACGTCGGTCATGTCCGAAGGCTACGCTTTGGCCGAGACGGAGCGCAGAGGAATGGATCGAGGCGCTCGACAAGGTCGGGGTGCCATGCGGCCGCGTGAACACCGTCGCCGACCTGCTTGCAGACCCGCACCTCCGCGTGCGTCAGGCGATCGTCGGAGTCGAGGATCTCGCCATGGCTGCGGCGCCGCGGAAGGGCCCGGGGGTGACCACCGCCACCACAACCGCTCCGGTCCTGGGAGCGCAGACCGACGAGATACTGCGCGAGGTCCTGTCCCTCGACCCGGCTCGGATCCGACCACTCCGCACCGCCGGCGCCGTGGCCTAGGACGCGCTTCCGCCCGCCCCCCCTTCTGGCCGATGGCCTCGTGCGCCGCCTCCGCTTCGAGCTCCGCGCGGCGAGTTAGCGCTTGCGTGCCCGCGACTGAGGATGGCGAGCCCGCCGACGTCGCGGTTCGCATGGAGCAGAACGACCGTGGCGCCGGGTTCCCTTGCCACGATCGTGGCGGGCAGTCCCGCGCCGCCCGCGCCCACCACCACGACGTCCGCTTCGCGCTCCACCGAAGCGGATCCGATGGACGCCCGCGCCGAGCCCACGGGGATATCGTGCGGACGTGCCGACCGCGCTCGACCTCGAGGGGCTGCAGGCCGCGTACGCGGCGACCGCCGCGAAGCTGGACTGGATGGGCCGCCGGTACCCCGTGTACTTCACGGCCCCCGCAGGACACGAGATCGTGCCGAGCGCCGAGCTCCTCTCGAAGGGGCGGATCACCGAGTTTTGGAGCGATCGATCCTCGAGTGGACCGACACGCCTGCGGTCGAGGACCGCCGCGCGGCGGCGTCGCGATTCCTGCGGCGGTACTGCGGGACGGTGGTGTCCGCGGCCCTCATCCCGCTCGGCAGCGGTGTGGCGTAGGACGTCGCGCTGGCCAGGGTGTCCGTCCTGATCCGGAACAGCCTCCCGTTCGGCATCGTGCTCGACCTGGACGGCGCCGAGCTGTTCACCTCGGCCGAGTGGCCCACCGCGTGGCCCCTTCGCGAGACGCCGCTCCCGTCCGCGGCCGCCCTTCGCGAGCGGGCGGTGGCGAGCCACGTGCGCGACAACGTGCTGCCGGTGTTCGACCGGGTGAACGAGGAGGTCCGCGTCGCGCACAACCTCCTTTTGGCGACGCTCGCGGAGCAGATCGATCAGTTCGGCGAGCTCGCCTGGCTCGGCTTCGAGGGCGCCGCTCGCGCGCGGTTCGTCGAAGACCGCGACGCGCTCCAGTTCGGCGCGACGCTTCCCGGCGCGCCCGGCCCCAACCCGCTCCGCGGGCTCCTCTCCTTCGAGCGCGTCGACGGCTACCGGCAGGCGCTCGAGGTGCGGAACGTGTGCTGCGCGCAGTTCGTCGTGAAGAGCCGGCCCATCACCTGGTGCCGCACCTGCAACCTGATCACCCAGGAGCAGCGGCAGTAGCGCTGGCGGACCTTCATCGAAAACGACGGCGTCGACTACCTGAAGGGGCCGGCCGAGCCCGACACGCGCGAGGGGCGCGAGCCGTCGACCGCGTGACGACTGGGCCACCGGACCCAGCGAGGCCGCGACGTCGGTGCCCCGAGCCCGCCGCGCTGCGGAAGGCTCAGCTCGCCGGCGGCTTCATGTACTTCGCGAATGGGTGGCCCAGCGCGCGCAGCTCCGCGGCAACGCTTTCGAGGTCGTCGGGGGGTCGTCCCTGGTTCGCCTTGCGCTTACCCACAATCTCGATGATCTCGACCTCGATCCCGACGATGCCGCCGAGCAAACGGTCGATGTAGTCCCCGGGCGCATCTGACATGCGCCACGGATCGGCCCTCGAGTGTTCGCTCTGCACCGTCAGCTCCTCGACGTTCCTGAGGAGCCACTCGCGATCCTCGCGCACGCGCAGCCGCCCGCGCGCCTGCACCACCACGTAGTTCCAGGTCGGGACGGCTTTGGACGTCTCCCGCGCGCTCGGGTACCAGCGTGGCGTGATGTACGCGTGCGGGCCATGGAAGAGGACCAGGCAGTCGGCGGCAGGATCGTGGTCCTCCCACACCGGGTTGGCTCTCGCCACATGGCCCCTCAGCGTGCCGACCGACGCGTCGTCGCTCACGACGAATGGAAGGAAGTCCGCGGTCAGGCCCCGCACCCCGCTGGTGATCAGGGTCCCGAAGGGGTACTCGCGGATGCGTTCGCGCAGTCCCGCGATGTCGGTTTCCGCGTAGGCCTTAGGGAGGTACATCGGCCGATGGTATCGGCAGGATGCCGTCGAGAGAGGTCGGCTACATCATCGCCTTGGGCTGGTACTTGCCGGCGAGCCAGTCTTCGAACTTCTGCCGGTACTGCGCGGGCGACTTGGCGAACTTGACCTGGCAGCCCGGGCCGCAGAACGCGTACTCGCGCTCCGGCATCTCGAGCGTAAGGCCATTGTCGCGGGCCTCGCCCATGTCGATCACCATGTCGCAGATCGGGTCGAGCATCATCATGTCGCTTCTCCTTTGTTCAGCCGATGTCCGCGGAGCGAAGACGAAGCGAGTTGGAGACGACGGTCACCGACGAGACCGCCATGGCCAGCGCCGCGAAGATCGGCGACAGCGTGATGCCGGCGACCGGGTAGAGCACACCGGCAGCGAGTGGGATCAGCGCGACGTTGTAGAAGAACGCCCAGAACAGATTCCAGCGGATCGTGCCGACCGTGTGGCGCGAGAGCCGGAGCGCCCGCGCGACGCCGCGCGGATCGCCGCCCACGAGCACGATTCCGGCCGAGGCGATCGCCACGTCCGTCCCACTCCCGATCGCGATCCCGAGGTCCGCCTGCGCGAGGGCGGGCG
>VGPA01000199.1 GCA_016875665.1 Chloroflexota bacterium
CCGCGCGGCTGGAGCTCGACGCCGAGCAGCGCCGCACGCTGCTCGCGGACGTGAGCCACGAGCTGCGCACACCGCTCGCCGTGATCCGCGGCGAGCTCGAGGCGATCCAGGACGGTGTGCACGCGGCCGACGACGCGCACCTCGCGCTGCTGCTGCAGGAGACCGCGGTGCTCGCCCGGCTCGTCGAGGACCCGCGCACGGTCGCGCTCTCGGAGTCGGGGACGCTCCCGCTGCACCGCGAGCCGACCGACCTCGGCGTGGTCGTGGGCGAGGTGGTGTCGGGGTTCGCCTCGGCGGCGGAGGCGCGCGGGGTGGCGCTCACCGCGGAGGTGGCCGAGGAGCTCCCGCTGCTCGAGGTCGACCCCGTGCGGCTGCGCGAGGTCGTGGCGAACCTCGTCTCGAACGCGGTGCGCTACACACCCGGGGGCGGCTCGGTGCGCGTGCAGGCCAAGCGCGACGGTGAGCGCGTGTGCGTGCGCGTCGCCGACACCGGGAGCGGGATCGACCCGTGCTGCTGCCGCACGTCTTCGAGCGCTTCCGCAAAGACCCGGCGTCGCCGGGCTTCGGGCTCGGGCTCGCGATCGCGCGCCACCTGGTCGAGGCGCACGGCGGCACGCTCACGGCGGAGAGCGCGTCGAGCCGCGGCACGACGACGGCGGTGGAGCTGCCCGCGGACGGGTGACGCCGAGCCGCGGCTACGGCCGCATCAGCCGCGGTCGCAGGCCCGCGTGCTCGCGGAGCCGGATCTGCGCGCGCCGGACGAACTCGACGGTCAGCGGGCGCGTCTCGCGGGGGTCGATCAGGTCGTACAGGCCGAACGCCTCCGCGCGCATGAAGGGCGAGCGGTCCAGCTCGTGCGCCGCCTCCAGCTCACGGCGCCTCGCCTCGGGATCCGGCGCGGCCTCGATCTCGCGGCGGTACGCCGCCCACACGCCGCCCTCGATCGGGATCGAGCCCCACTCGCCCGACGGCCACGCGTACACCGGGCCGTGCCCGTTGTGGTGCGCGCCGGCGGCGACACCGTAGGCACGGCGCACGATGAAGTTCACCCACGGCACCGTCGTCTGATCGACGGCGGCGAGCGCGCGGACGCCCTTGCGCAGCGTCCCGGCGGCCTCGGCGTCGACGCCCACCATGAATCCCGGCTCGTCCTCGAAGCTCACCACGGGCAGGTGGAAGGTGTCGCAGAGGTCTGCGAACCGGACGAGCTTTTCGGCCGCCTCCGCATCCATCGCGCCGCCGTTGAAACTCGGGTTGTTCGACATCACGCCGACCGGGTACCCGTCGACGCGCGCGAGGCCCGTCATCAGCGAGCGCCCGAAGCGCGTCGTCATCTCGAAGAACGAGCCGCGATCGACGACGCGCTCGATCAGCTTGCGCGGGTCGAACGTCCGGCGGCGGTCGCGTGGGATGAGCGAGAGCAGCGCCTCATCGCGTCGCGCGGGGTCGTCGGACGGCTCCACGCGCGGCGCCAGCTCCCAGGCGTTCGTCGGAAGGTACGAGAGGAACGCCCGGATCTGCCGGAAGCAGCCCTCCTCGTCCTCCGCGACGTTGTCGATCAGCCCGCTGCGCGAGTGGAGCTGCCAGCCGCCGAGCTCCTCCTTGGTCACGGGCCGCCCGATCGCGCGCTCGACGACGGGCGGGCCACCGGCGAACAGGAACGCGGCGCCCTTCACCATGATCGCGAAGTGGCTGAACGCGACGCGGGCGGCGACGATCCCGGCGCACGCGCCCATCGCCGCGGCGACCACCGGCACCGTGCCGAGCAGGTCGGTGTACGGAGAGACCGCGCGGCCCGCGATCGCGCTGCCGGAGTGCCGGCGGCGGTTCGTGCGCACGCTCCCGCCCGCCCCCTCGTGCACGCGCACCAGCGGCACGCGGTACTCGCGCGCCAGGTGGTCGAGGTAGTAGCTCTTCGCGCTCCCACCGCCGTCGGAGGCGCCGCCGCGGATCGTCGCGTCCTCGCCGCCGATCACGACGTCGCGCCCGTCGATGCGCCCGGTGCCGAGCAGCGCGTTCGACGGCGTGAGCTCGGTGACCCGACCGTCGTCGTCCCGCTCGACCGACGCGCTCAGCACGCCGATCTCGGTGAAGGAGCCCGGGTCGAGCAGCCGGTCGATCCGTTCGCGGATCGTGAGCACGCCGCGCGCGTGCTGGCGCGCGACCGCCGCGTCACCTCCCAGCGCCCGCGCGATCGCGCGACGCCGCTCGATCTCCTGGACCTCAGGTTCCCAGGTCATGTCCGATCCTCCTCGCGGAGCCGCGCCCCGCTCACTGCGTATCGCGAAGGCCGGGCCACCACGCTCATGACGGTACGACGCGCACGCCCTCGCGGAGATGTGCGCCACGGGCGACGTCCGTGAGACCGCGCGCTCACTCGAGGGCCCCGGCGGCCGCGAGCTCCGCGATCTCGGCGGGATCCAGGCCGAGCACCTCGATGAGCACCTCGAACGTGTGCTCGCCGATCAACGGTGCGCGCCGCACGGCCGGCGGGCTCCGGCGCGCGGCGATCGGGTTGCCGTGCACCACGAAGCTCCGCCCCACCGGGTGCTCGACCTCGACGAAGTGGTGCCGGCCGAGGGTCGGATCGTCCTGCACCATCTCCGGCACCGTCTGGTAGGGCCCCGCCGGGATGCCCCGCGTCTGCAGCTCCGCCGCGAGGGTCTGGCGGTCCCAGCGGCGCGTCCACCCCTCCACCGCCTCGTCGATCGCCGCCAGCGCCGAGCGCCGGCCCGCCGCGGAGGCGTACGCGGGGTCTGCAAGCGCGGGCAAGCCGCTGAACGTCGCGAGCGCGCGCCACTGCTCGTCGGTGAAGACGGCGATCGCGCACCAGGCGTCCTCGCCCGCGCACCGGTAGAAGTTGTGCGGCGCGGCCTCCGGGTCGGCGTTGCCGGGCGGCCGCGGCGCCTGCCCGGTCGCGCCGAGCGCGAGCACGCTTGGTCCCATCAGCGCCACCGTGGACTCGTACTGGCTGAGCTCGATGAACTGGCCATCGCCCGATCGCTCGCGCTCGTGCAGCGCGGCCATCACCGCGATCGCGGCGTGGAACGGGTTGGACGAGAAGTCCGCGTACTGGTGTCCCCAGGGCAGCGGCGGCTCCCCGGGGTGGCCGGAGACCGACTTCAGCCCCGCGACCGCGACGAACATGTCGCCGAAGCCACGCCAGTTGCTGCGCGGCCCGTGGCTCTCCATGCTCGGCATGTTGACGACGATCGCGCGGGGGTTGAGCGCGCGGATGCGCGGCTCGCCGATGCCCCAGCGCTCGAGCTGGTCCCCGCCGAGGTTGCAGACGACCACGTCCGACGTGACAACGAGA
>VGPA01000200.1 GCA_016875665.1 Chloroflexota bacterium
GCCTGGCCGCCGGCGGGCACGTCCGCCGGCAGCGCCGTGCGCAGCCCGTCCCACACGACCGTCGCGCCAGTCGCGTCGTGCCAGTGGTACGAGAGCGTGATCGGGTTCGCGCCCGCGGCGTTCCACGCGTTCACGCCGGTGTTCGTCACCGGCACGCTGACGGTGTAGGTACCGGTCGCCACGAAGGTCGGCAGCTGCACCGCGCCGAACGCGGCCTGGAACGCCGCCGGGACGGTGAGCGCGTGCGGCGGGCCCGGCGGGAACCACGCCACGCCTTCCTTCACCAGCGCGAAGCGCAGCGTGTACGCGCCCGCGGCTGCCGGCGCGGTGACCGGGATGGTGACCGTGCGCGACTGGCCCGGCGCGACGTCCTGACCAAGTGCCGCGCGCGAGCCGTTCCACACGACCGCGTTCCCCGCCCCGTCGTACCAGTGGTACGAGAGGTGCACCGGCGTCGCGCCGGAGGAGGGCCACACCTCGTCGCCCGCGTTGACCACCGTGACTGACACCGGCGCGACGGCGCCCGCGGCGAGCGTGGTGGGTGGCGTGGCCTGGTACGACGCGACGAGCGTCGCACCGGGGGCAGCGAGAGCCGCGCCCCCTCCGCCCAGGAGAAGAGCGAGCCCGAAGAGCACCCCGATGAGCACGGCTGAAGTCAATTAAAGGCCACGGGCAGACGTGTCCCGACATTGAACCAGCGCAGCCCGTCGGCCACGACGTCGATCATGAGCTGCGCGGCGCCCGGCGGGACCGCGCCGAGCGACACGGGCAGCGCGGCGGTCTGGCCCGAGCCGAGAGGTGCCGTGAGCTTGGTGCGCGGGCCGTCCCACACCAGCACGTTGCCCTGGGCGTCGTACCAGTGCGGCGCCAGCGACACGACGACCGACCCGTCGATCGGCCACGTGACCGCGGAGGTGTTGGTCACGCTCACCTGCACCGTGGGGTTGGTGCGTGCGATCGGTCCCGCCGGCACCTGGATCGTGGCGCGGAAGTCGCCGACGACCGTGAGCGACACCTCGGCCACGGGCGCGCCCTGCGTCGAGAACCAGGTCACGCCCTCCTGCACCAGGTCGCCGCGCACGCGGTAGATGCCGGGCGCAACCGGGGCGGGGATGGTGAGGCTCGTGGTGACGCTCTGGCCTGGCGGCACGTCCGCGGTGAGGAGCGTGCGCGGCCCGTCCCACAGGACCGTGTTGCCGAGCGGGTCGACGATGTGCGCCGCGAGGCGCACCGGCGTCGGGCCGCCCGCCGCCCACGGGGCGATGCCGTCGTTGCGCACCGTGATCGGCACGGTCACTTTGCTCCCGGGGAAGACGGCGCCCGGCTGCGCCGGCACCGACCAGGTCGGGCTGAGGCCGCTCGTCACGTTGAAGGGCAGGTCGCGCGTGGGCACGCCCTGGCCGCTGAACCAGGTGATGCCTTCCTGCACGAGGTCCAGCCGCAGGATGTACGCGCCGAACGTCGCCGGCGGCACCACCGCGAGCGTCAGGTTCGCGCTTCCGTTCTGCGGCACGTCGGCGCTGAGCGGTGCGCGGGCGCCATCCCACACCGCGACCGTCCCGTCCGGACGGAGCCAGTGGTACGAAAGCCGCACCGGGTTCGCGCCCGCCGCGCTCCAGGTGCGCGCGCCGGTGTTCTGCACGGCGACGCTGATGTTCACCGGCACGTTCGCCGCCACCGTCGACGCGGTCGACGCGCCGACCGTGTAGGTCGCGCCGAAGCCGCCGTTCGCCGTGAGGATCAGGTCGCCCGTGCGCACGCCCTTCGAAAAGAAGAACCCCACGCCGAGCTGGAACAGGTCGAACTTGATCGTGTAGGGACCCGCCGTCGGGGGCGCGAGCACGTTCGCCTGCACCACCGCGGAGCCGCCCGGCGGGATGTCCGCCGCGAGCGGGGTCCGCAGGCCGTCCGCGACGACCACCTGCCCCACCGGATCGGTCCACCGGTAACCGAGGCTCACCGCGGTCGGTCCGGTGGCGTTCCAGGTGAACGATGAGATGTTCGTGAGGCGCACCGGCATGGTCGTGGTCGTGCCGAAGGGGATCGCGCGCGGCACGTTTGCGAGGTCGTACAGCGCGCCGTAGGTCGTGACCGCGCTCGCCGGCGGCGTCGGCGTCGTGGTCCCGCTGGAGGTGACCGCGGTGAGCGCATTGATGCGGCCCGAGCCGAAGCTGGTGTTCGTGCCCGCCGCGCCCAGGCGATCCGCGGTGCTCTTCAGCCGCGCCACGAGCTCCGTCGCGGAGAGCGAGGGCTGCCGCGAGAGCAGGAGCGCCGCGGTGCCCGCGACGAACGGCGTCGCCTGCGACGTGCCGCTGATCGCGGTGTAGCTCTGCGAAGCACCGCGTCGCGAGAGATAGGTGGCGTAGGTGGGCGCCGTGCTCACGATGCGGCGGCCGGGCGCCGCCACGTCCACGTAGTTCGCCTGCGTCGAGAACGGCGCGCGAGTGTCGTCCACGTCCGTCGCCGCAACGGCGAGCACCTCGGCGTAAGCCGCCGGATACGAGACCTCGTTCGTCACGTCGCACGATCCGCCACCCAGTCCGCAGTTCCCGGCGGCGGCCACGATCAGCACGTTGCGCGAGGCGGCGGCCTGCACCGCGGCGCGGATGGTCTGGCTGTCCGACGGCGAGCCGAGCGAGACATTGATGATCCGCGCGCCGTTGTTGACCGCGTACACGATCGCCTGCGCGATGTCACCGACCGTGCCCGTCCCGGTGCAGTCGAGCGCCTTGATCGGCATGAGCCTCACGCCGTACGCGACGCCCGCGATGCCCTGGCCGTTGTTGCCGGCCGCTCCGACGATGCCGGCCACGTGCGTGCCGTGCGTGTTGTCGTCGTTCGACGTGGCGGTGCAGCCGGCCGACGGGGACGAGACGAACCGCGCGCCGGACACGAGCGTCGAGGCGAGGTCGGGGTGGAGCGGATCGATCCCCGTGTCGATGACCGCGACCGTCACCGCGCTCGAGCCGGTGACCGTGTCCCACGCGCGGTCGGCCTGGATCTTCTTGATCCCCCACTGGCCGAGGCCCGTGTACGGGTCGGTGTTGTAAAGCGGGTCGTTCGGGGTCAGCTCGAGGCGCACCGTCTCGTCGCGCTCCGCCCAGTCGACCGCTCCGCTCGCCTCCAGGCGGGCGACCGCGTCCGGGTCGCTCGCGCGCACGCGGCTCACGCCGAGACCCGCGATCTCGCCGGTGAGCCTTCCGCCCACCGCGGCGAGGGCCGCCGCCCGCTCGGGCGCGGTTGCGCCGTCCGCGAAGCGGACGAGCAGGGCCGTGCCTCCGGCGGCCGCCGCGGCGCCTCCGCCGAGCGACAGGA
>VGPA01000201.1 GCA_016875665.1 Chloroflexota bacterium
AGGGATCCTCGAGGGGCCACAGTACACGCGCCCCGCGGAGTGGGAGGGGCGCGGTGTCCCGCCGGTGCTGCTCTCAGGCGATCACGTGGCCATCGCGCGCTGGCGCCGTGCGGAGGCGATCCGCCGCACCGCGGAGCGCCGGCCGGACCTCCTGCCGGACGCCGCGCTCACGCCCGCCGAGCGGGCGCGGCTGCCGAAGATCGAGAGCGCGAAGCCGAAGGCCAGCGACGAGGATCTGCGCGCGGCATACCAGTCCGGCATCGGGTCGTACCGGATCGCGGCGCGCTTCGGCGTCTCGCCCGCCACCGTGCGGTCGCGGTTGCGCGCCATGGGCGTGCGCCTGCGGGCGTCCCGGACCTCCGAGCGCGGCCCCACGGCGGCGGAGGTGGCCCGCATGCGGGCCACCGGGATGACCGTGCGGGAGCTCGCGCGGCACTTCGGTGTCTCGCACGTGACGATCCTCGCCCGCCTCAAAACGCGCCCCACCTCTGCCTGATACACTTCGCCGGTCCCGAAATGGCTTTGATGATGAACGACGATGTCCTGAAGGCGCTCGCCTCCGAGCAGCTCAAGACGGGTCTCCCCGAGATCCGCCCGGGCGACACGGTGCGCGTCGGCGTCCGCGTCGTCGAGGGCAACCGCGAGCGGCTCCAGAACTTCGAAGGCACGGTGCTCCGCGTCCGCGGCGGCGGCCTCGACCAGTCGATAACGGTCCGCCGCATCTCGAGCGGCGTCGGTGTGGAGCGCACGTTCCTCCTCCACTCGCCGCGCGTCGACAAGATCGAGGTCGTGCGCCACGGGCACGCCCGCCGCGCCGCGCTGTACTTCCTGCGCGACCGCGTCGGCAAGGCGGCCACCCTCCGGGAGAAGCGCCGCTAACCACGCGCCCCGCGTTTCCTTGGGCCCTTCACCCCCGTCTCCTGCGGATAATTCCCTCATGCCGTCCCTCCGGTACGAGCGGCAGCTGTGGGCCAAGGGGCTCACGCGCATCGTCGGCGTCGACGAGGTCGGGATGGCAACGCTCGCGGGACCGGTGGTCGCGGCGGCGTGCTTGGTCACCCCCGAGGTCAGGCTGATTCGCGCGGTGCGCGACTCCAAGCAGCTCACGCGCGAAGAGCGTGAGGCCCTGCTGCCCGAGATCCGCGCGCGCGTCACCCGCATCGGCATCGGCGCCGCATCGCTCGCTGAGATCGCGCGGCTCAACATCTACCACGCGAGCCACCTCGCGATGTCGCGCGCGCTCCGGCAGATCGGCGCGTACGACCACGTCCTGGTGGATGGCCGGCGCATCCTCGACCCGTCCTTCGCGCCGGGCAAGCACACGGAGATCGTGAAGGGCGACACGAAGTGCTTCGCGATCGCCGCGGCGTCGATCGTGGCCAAAGTGACGCGCGACCGGCTCATGGAGAAGCTCGGCCGCCGTTACCCGGGGTACGGGTGGGAGCACAACGCGGGCTATCCCACCATCGACCACCGCAGGGCGCTGCACGCCCTCGGGGTGACGCCCTTCCACCGCCGGGACTTCGGCACGGTGAAGATGCTGCTCGCGCGCGAAGCGCAGCTGGCACTGGGGCTCACGGAGGCGGTCGCCGCGCAAGCCTGAGCCGTTCGCCGCCGTGTGACCGACGCTCGGCGCGGGCTCGGCGCGCTCGGCGAGGCGCGGGCCGCGACGCTGCTGGCGGAGCGGGGCATCGCCTTCCTCGCGCGCAACGCGCGCACGCGCTTCGGCGAGCTCGACCTCGTCGGCCGCGAGCGGAACGGCTGCTACGTGTTCGTCGAGGTGAAGACCCGCCGCGAAGGATCGCCGGTGCCCGCCGCGGAAGCGGTCGACCGGCGGAAGCTGGAGCGGCTCGCGCGGCTGGGCGAAGCCTGGCTCGCGGCGCGCGGCCTGCGCGGCGAGCCGTGGCGGATCGCGCTCGTCGCGATCACGGTGGGCCGGGAGGCGGAGCGCCTCGACTGGATCGACGTGGACTGACGAAGCGCGAACGGGCCGAGGAGCAGGCGCGGGTGCGGCGCGCGAGTGGTACCCAGGTACGGGCCGGTCTCGGGATGCACCCGGCCCGTCGCGCGCGCGACGCTCGCGCCATCGAGGAACGGACGGTTGCGCGGGTGGCGGCGTGCGCGCTGTGGGGGCTCGAGACCGCGCTCGTCACGGTGGAGGCGGACGTCGCCAACGGCCTCCCGTCGTTCACGGTCGTCGGGCTGCCGGACTCGGCGGTCCAGGAGGCGCGCGAGCGCGTCCGCGCCGCGATCCGCAACTCCGGGTTCGAGTTCCCGCTCCGGCGCGTGACCGTGAACCTCGCGCCCGCGGAGCGGAAGAAGGAGGGCACCGGGTTCGACCTCGCGATCGCGCTCGCCATTCTCCGCGCCTCGGGGCAGGTCGCGACCGACGCGGCGGGCCTGTGCCTGGGCGAGCTCGCGCTGGACGGGGCGCTCCGGGCGGTGCGGGGCGCGATGCCGAGGGTGCGCCGCGCGCTCGAAGCCGGAATCGACGAGGCGCTCGTGGCACGGGAGAACGCGGGTGAAGCGGCGGCGCTCGGTGCGCGCGCGTACCCCTTCACCACGCTGCGTGCGGTCGCGGACCACCTGGATGGGCGCGTACGCGTAGCGCCGGCGGCGGTGCCGGCCCGCACACCGCCGCCGCCATGGCCGGTCGACCTCGCCGACGTCGCCGGGCAGGAGACGCCCAAGCGTGCGCTCGAGATCGCCGCCGCGGGTGGGCACAACCTGCTCCTGCTCGGCCCGCCCGGCGTGGGGAAGACGCTCCTGGCGAAGGCGTTCCCGTCGATCGTGCCGCCGCCCGAGCCCGACGACCTGCTGGAGGCGTCGGCCATCCACAGCGTCGCCGGGCTGCTCGATCCAGGCGGGCCGCTCCTCGCCGCGCGTCCGTTCCGTGCGCCGCATCACACCGCGTCGCGCCTCGCGCTCGTCGGCGGCGGCAACCCGCCCCGTCCGGGTGAGGTGAGCCTGGCGCACACCGGCACGCTCTTTCTCGACGAGATCGCCGAGTTCTCCCCGGTCGCACTGGAGACGCTCCGCGAGCCGCTGGGCGAGGGCTGGATCACGATCTCGCGCGCGGGCGGCGCGGCGACGTATCCGGCGCGCTTCTCGCTGATCGCCGCGATGAACCCGTGCCCGTGCGGACTCCACGGCGACCCGGAGCGTGCCTGCACCTGCCTGCCTGAGGCGGTCGAGCGCTACCGGCAACGCCTCTCGGGCCCGCTCCTGGACCGCATCGATCTCCGCGTGCATGTACCGCGCGTGCCGTTCGAGCGCC
>VGPA01000202.1 GCA_016875665.1 Chloroflexota bacterium
CATCGACCGAGCCTGCTCAAAGTGAAAGGACGGGACCCCGATGACATCCTCAAAGCGCGCGCTGTCTAACAGGAACGCGGGCCCCACGCGCTAGTGCGGCTCCGCCGGAGCGGGCACCGCGTCGACTAGCCGGTTTCGCCCCCGAAGCGCTCGCTCGCGGCGTTGCGGACGTAGAGCACGGCGCCGATCACGATCACCGAGAAGATGCTCACGGCGCGGTCGAGCAGCGCCACCGCGACGGCGTCGTGGGTCGAGAGGCCGAAGCCGGCGGTGAGGATGTAGACCATTCCGATCTCGACCACGCCGAAGCCCGCCGGCGCGAGCGGCACCGTGGTGAGCAGCGACGTCGCCACCGCGACGAAGGCCACGCCCGAGTACGGCAGTTCGAGGCCGAGCGCGAGCAGGACGAACAGCAGGCGCAGCACCTCGGTGCTCCAGACGACCCCCGTCAGCGGTCCGGCGGCCGGCAACGCGCGGAAGGAATGGAGCACGCCTTCGCGGAAGAGACGGCCGATTCGCCGGAGCGGTGCGGGAAAGAACCGCGCGAGCCGCGGCGCGACGAAGTAGACGACCGCGATCCCCACGACGATCCCGATCGCGAGGAGCGCGCCGGACAGGTAGAGGATGCGCAGATCCGGCAGGACCGCGCGTCCGAACGCGACATAGCCGCCGACGATGAGCAGGACGAACACGCAGAGCAGGTCCAAGAGCCGTTCCGCGACGACCACGCCGACGGTGCGCGAGAGCGAAACGCCGAACCGCCGTTTCACGAGGTACGAGCGGTACAGGTCGCCCAGCTTGGCCGGCAGGAGGCAGTTGACGAACCAGCCCAGCATCAGGATGCGCAGCAGCGGCCGCACGGGAATCGCGGCGCCGCCAGCGCGAAGCAGGAAGGACCAGCGCCACGCGCGCACCGGGAACGACACGTAGTACACGGCCAGCGCGGCGGCGACCCAGCCGAGGTGCGACCCCGCGAGAGTGGCCCACGCCTCGGACCAGTCGACGTTTCGCGCGAAGAACGCGACGAGCGCGACCGGGATCAGGAACGAGACCGCCTCGCGCCAGCCGAAGAGCCTGCGCTGCACCGCGCGCTCGTCGGTCCGGTCGACCTCCAGCGCGAGCGCCTGTATCTCGGGCCCCTCCTCGTGCGTCATCGCACCGGGCCGACCACGCGGTTGAGCAGGCTGTCCCAGCGCGTGAAGACGTGCACCCCCACGCCCGCGAGTCGGCCGTGCGGCGTTCCCGTGCGCACGGAGGCGAGGAACCCCGCCGCGTCCGCGAAGGGCGCCATCTCGAGCCACGCGTTTCCGATCTCGAAGGGCCGGTGCGCGTCGCTCCCGACCGCGCCCGGAATGCCGCGCGCCGCCGCCCAGCGCGCGGCGCGCTCGTTGTCGGACGGGAACATCTCGCGCGCGTTGAACACCTCGACCAGATCGAGCAGCGGCGCGACGCGCTCGAGCGCCGCCTCGCGCATGTGGTGCCTGCGGTTGCGCGAGAACGGGTGCGGCACGCACGCGAGCCCGCCCTGGCTATGGATGTCGGCGATGCTTTCCTCGGCCGAGAGGCCGCGCGGCACGGCCCGCTCGAGGAACAGCCCGATCAGGTCGCCGTCCGCGGTCGAGATCTCCTCCCCGATCACCACCTGGAACCGGCCGGCGGCGGCCTCGCGCAGGAGCAGCGCGCCCTCGATCGTGTCGTGGTCCGTCGCGCACACCACATCCAGGCCGGCCTTCACGGCGGCCGCGGCCTGCGCCGCGATCGGGGTGCGGCTGTCCCTGGACCAGCAGCAGTGCGTGTGCATGTCGACCTTCATGCCCGGCCCCGCATCGCCGAATCCTCGACGATCCGCGCGATCCGTGCGCGGAAGGGCGGCGCGTCGAACCGGCGGGCCGAGTCGCGCAGCGCGGATGGGTCCAGCCGGGCGCGCTCGACGCGCTCCACCGCGTCCGCGAACGCATCGGCTGACGCATCCGCGACGAGCGCCCCCTCGACCCCGTCGCGGACGATCTCCGGCGCGCCGCCGCTGGCGAGCGCGACGACGGGCGCACCCGACGCGAGCGCCTCGACGCAGACGATGCCGAAGTCGTCCTCGGCCGGGAACACGAGGCCGCGCGCGGCGGAAAGGAGCGACCGCTTCGTCTGCTCGTCCACGCGGCCGGCGAACTCCACGTTGTCGGAGGCCATCGCCTCGAGCCGCCCCCGCTCCCGCCCCGCCCCCACGACGATCAGGCGCTTCCCCAGCCGCGAGAACGCGCGGACCGCCAGATCCGCGTGCTTGTAGGAGACGAGGCGGCCGACGAACAGCCAGAAGTCGCCCCGCTCGCGGCCCACCGCGAAGTCCTCCACGTCGACGGGCGGGTGCACGACCTCGGAGCCGGCTCCGTAGTAGCGGCGGATCCGCTCGGCGACGTTCCGCGAGTTGGCGATCCAGCGATCGACGCGGGCGGCCGCACGGCTATCGGCGTCGCGGAGCGCGTCGAGCAGCGGGGCGAGCAGAGGGCGAAGCGGCGCCGGCACCTCGCTCGCCTGGTACTCCGCACGCTGATCCCAGAGGTACCGCGTCGGGGAGTGGCAGTACGCGACGTGCACGGTGCGGTCCGCGAGCGTCAGCCCCTTCACGAACGCGCTCGTCGAGGTCAGCGCGACGTCGGCGTCGTCCGCGACGGCCAGGCGCGAGGCTGCCCACGGGTAGAGCGGGAGGAGCAGCCGGTGCAGCCCCCCGCCGTGCGGCAGCGACTGGAGCGGCGACAGCCTGAGATCCCAGCCGGGGAGGGGCCCGTACGCCGCGTCGTGGAAGAGCGCGTGCACCGGCGCCTGCGGGTACATGGCGTGGAACACCTCGACCACCGCCTCGGCGCCGCCGTGCACCGAGAAGTACTCGTGCGCGAGGGCGACCTTCACGCGCGCAGGCCCGCGCGCGCGGCGAGGACGCGCGCGATGAACGCCACGAGCGCGAGCTGGCGGCGCCATCGCCACGGCTCGCGCGCCAGCCGCCACAGCCACTCGAAGCCGAGCGCATGGACGAGTGCCGGCGGCGGCTGCACGTCGCCCGCGAGCTGGTCCAGCGTGCCGCCGACGGCGATCGCCACGATGACCCCGGGCAGCCGCCGCGCGTTCCGGTCGAGCCAGCGCTCCTGCTTCGGCATGCCGTACGCGATGAGGAGGATGTCGGCGCCGGCCGCGGCCACGCGCGCGATCGCGGCGTCGTCTCCGGCGGGGGTGGGGTCGCCGGCGAACGCGCCGGCGATGCGCAGGCC
>VGPA01000203.1 GCA_016875665.1 Chloroflexota bacterium
CGCAAGCTGCGCGCGGTCCGCGAGAGCGGCGGCGACGAGCGCTACGTGGTGGCCAACGGCTACGACGCCGACCCGGACAGCCCGCTCGCCCGCACGCTGATCGAGCGGCGCCCAACGCTGGTGGTGCACGCCGCCGCGATCGCCGCCCACGCGGTGGGTGCGACGAGGGCCTGGCTGTACCTCCATCCGGAGGCGCACGCGGCGCGCGCCGCCGCCGAGCAGGTGGCCGCCGACAGCGACCTGCACGGCGTAAGCGTCGAGATCGCGCTCGGGCCCGGCGGGTTCATCGGCGGCGAGGAGTCGGCGATGCTGAACGTCCTCGAGTCGAAGCGCGCGATGGCGCGGCAGCGCCCCCCGTTTCCCGCGGTGCAGGGCCTCCGCGCCAAGCCCACGCTCGTGGCGAGCGTCGAGACGCTCGCCTGGCTGCCGCTGTTGCTCACGCACGGCGCGGACGCGTTCCGCGCGGCGGGCACCCAGGCGACGCCCGGCACCAAGCTGGTGAGCCTCACCGGCGCCGTGACGCAGGGCGGCGTGCGCGAGGTGCCGTTCGGGACCACGCTCGGCGAGCTGCTCGACGCGGCCGGCGCCCAGAGCCCGAAGGCGATCCAGGTCGGCGGTCCGACCGGCGGCCTGCTCAACATGAGCCGCCGCTCCGTCGCGCTCGGCTACGAGGAGCTCGCCGCGGTCGGCACGCACGTCGGCTCCGGCCAGGTCCGGGCGGTTGCCGCGAGCACGTGCGTCGTCGCGGAGGCCGGGCGCCTCTTCGCGTACCTCGCGAAGGAGTCGTGCGCCATCTGCGTCCCGTGCCGCGTCGGCACCAAGCGCGTGGGGGCGATTCTCGAAAGCGTGAGCTCGGGTCTCGGCCGCGAGTCGGACCTCGGCTGGCTGGACGAGCTCGGGTCGCACATGAACCGGTTCTCGCTGTGCGGCTTCGGCGTGACGGCGCCATCGATCCTGAAGACGTCGACGCGCGAATTCGCCGACGAGTACGCCGCCCACATCAAGGACGGCCGCTGCACCGCGGGGACCTGCGTGCCGCAGCGCGCGCGCAGATATGAAACGATGGCGCAGCCGTGACCGGGGAAGCCGATGTGAGCAACGGGGTCGAGCGAGCGGTGGCAGGGGCCCCGAGCAGATGAGTTTGCTCGAGCGGTACGAGCAGCCCGCCGAGACGCATCTCCCGACGGTCAACCACGAGGGGGAGATCCCGTCCGGCCAGCCCACCGTCCAGATCACGATCGACGGCCAGGCGGTCACGGCGGTCGCCGGCGAAGCGATCCTCCGCGCGGCGCAGCGCGCGGGCTTCAACGTCCCGACCCTGTGTGACGACGAGAAGCTCGCCCCCGCCGCCGCCTGCCGGATGTGCCTGGTCGAGGTCGAGGGCTACGACCGCCCGATGCCGTCATGCCACCTGCCGGTCGCGGCCGGAATGAAGGTCACCTCGGCCAGCGACGGCCTGTTCAAGGAGCGCCGGCAGAACCTCGAGTACATCCTCTCGGACCACAACGCCTACTGCATGCCGCCCTGTCAGATCTCGTGCCCGACGCATATCGACATTCCCGGGTACCTCGAGCTCATGGCGAAGGGGCAGCACGTGGAGGCCGCGCGCCTGGTCAAGGAAGTGCTGCCGTTCCCGTACGCGCTCGGGCTCGTCTGCCCGGCGCCCTGCCAGGAGGTGTGCCGCCGCGGCCTGGTCGAAGAGGAGATCGCGATCCGCCAGTGCCACGGGTACGGCGGTGAGCTCTCGCTCGAGATGGAGGTCGCGCCGACCCCGTACCCGCAGGAGACGGCCACCGGCAAGCGCGTCGCCGTCATCGGCGCGGGCCCGGCCGGCATGACCGCCGCCTACTACCTCGCGCTCAAGGGCCACGGCGTGACCGTGTTCGACCGCCTGGCCAAGCAGGGCGGCATGCTCCGTTACGGCATCCCCGAGTACCGCCTGCCCAAGGTGAAGCTCGACAAGGAATTGAACTGCGTCTGGCAGCTCCGTGACGCCGAGTTCAAGGGCGGGATGGAGCTGGGCAAGGACTTCACCGTCGACGACCTGTTCACACAGGGCTACGACGCCGTGTTCCTCGGCATCGGCGCCGACGTCTCGAACGAGCTGCGCGTGCCGGGCGAGAAGCTGCCCGGCGTGATCGAGGCGGTCGCGTACCTGCGCGACAACGCGTCGGGCAACCCCGTGCCGGTGGGCAAGGGCACGCGGGTGATCGTGCTCGGAGGCGGCTTCACGGCGTTCGACTGCGCCCGTACCTCGCGCAGGCTCGGTGCCGACGTGACCGTCGCCTACCGCCGCTCGCGCAAGGAGATGGGCGCTCACTACAGCGAGGTCGACGACGCCGAGCACGAAGGCATCCGCCTGGAGTTCTTCCTCGCACCGACCAGGATCGTCGAGCGGGACGGCCGCGTCGCCGGGGTCGAGTTCCAGCGCATGAGGCTCGGCGAGCCGGACGCCTCCGGCCGCCCGCGCCCGGTCGCGATCCAGGGCTCCGAGTTCGTGATGGAGTGCGACGTCGTGCTCCCGGCCATCGGCCAGGTGCCCGACCTCGCGTTCTTCGCCGGCGAGCAGGGGCTGCGCAAGACGCGCCGCGAGACGATCATCACCAACGCCGCGTTCATGACCGACCGTCCCGGCGTCTTCGCCGGCGGCGACGCGGTCATCGGCGCGTCCACCGTCATCCAGTGCGTCGGCCAGTCGAAGCTCGCCGCGAAGGCGATCGACCGCTTCCTTGCGGGCGCGGACATGGCCGCGGTCGCGGCGGAGATCTCGGCCGAGGAGCAGGTTCCGGAGCTCATCGACATCGTCCCGTACAAGCCCGAGGAGCCGCAGGTACGCATGCCGTTCCTGCCGTTCGCGGAGCGGGCGCTGTCGTTCGAGCTGATCGAGAAGGGCTATGACAAGAACGCCGCCGAGAAGGAGGCCGGGCGCTGCCTGCAATGCGTGTGTCCCGATGTCGGCCGGTGCCACCTACAGCGTCTGTCGCTCGAGCACGGGCTGACCGACAACCGCTTCCACCGCGGCGACCCGCCCGACTACCACGACTACGAGTACGACTTCAGCCACGACTTCATCCTTCGCGACCTCAACAAGTGCATCAACTGCACGCAGTGCGTGCGGATCTGCCGCGACGTGATCGGCGCGAACTGCTACGGCCTGATGGGCTCGGGGTACGACTCGATCGTCACGACGCCGTGGAACGCGTCGCTGTCGTACACCGACTGCGTCTCGTGCGGCGCCTGCGCCGAGACCTGCCCC
>VGPA01000204.1 GCA_016875665.1 Chloroflexota bacterium
CCGCCGCGGCCGCGCAGCCCGGCGCGGTCGACGACGTCGACCAGCGAGGCCGCATCGGCGGCGCGCACGCGGGCGCCGTCGACCGGCGACTCGAAGAGCGAGAGGCTACTTGGCAAACGCGGGCTCCAGCGGGTGGTGGACCTCGTCCTCGTGCAGCGTGTCGTGCGCCGGCGCGGGTGAGACCTCGGGCCACTCGCCGGCGACGGACACGTTGCCGGTGTAGCGGCGGCCGCCGCGCGGCACGGCGGTGCCCCTGCCCTCCGGCGCGCCGCGGAAGTTCGGCAGGAGCGAGGCCGTCGTGTAGACGTGGGTCATGACCGTGTCGAACGCCGCGGCGATGCGCTCGGCGGCGGTCCACGGCAGGTAGCCGTACGCCGCGTGCGTCGCGTAGAGCACTCGGGTGAGGCGGTCGGCCCCGGCCGGAGTCGCGGCGAGGATGCGGTCGATCCGGCCGAGGTCTATGCCGGCCTCGTCCTCGGGATACACGGTGGTGACGGCGTTGCTCAGCGGCCGGCGATCACCGTACGGCATCGCCGAGACCATGCGGATCCGGTAGTAGGAGGCGCGCGGCGCCATCGGCGGCCGCTTGCGGAACCCGTTGCGGAACTTGTACGAGATCGAAATCGCGCGCGGCGGGCAGGCCTTCTCGCACATCAGGCACGACTCGCACTTGAAGATGTTGGTCTCGGGCTCCAGGAGCAACGCGATCAGGCCGCGGCTGCGCTCGGGGAGCTCGCGCTTCTCGTACGGATAGCGCCGGGTCACCGACTCGCGCCGGAGGAAATGTTCGAGGGTGCGGATCATCCCGCTGATGATGCCCAGCACTACTGGTCCTCGCTCACCGGTCGACCTCTCCCAGCACGAAGTCGAGCGAGCCCATGATCGCGACGGCGTCGGACACCAGCCGGTCCTTGAGGAGCCACGGCAGGATCTGGAGGTTCACGAAGGACGGGCCGCGCATCTTGGCCCGGAACGGGTTCGGGCCGCCGTTGGAGATCATGTAGATCCCGACCTCGCCCTTCGCGCCCTCGACCGTGTAGTACGCCTCGCCCTTGGGGCACTTCCACACGTGTCCCAGCCGCGCGCGGACGGCGCCGCCCGGCAGCTTGTCGATGCACTCGCGGATGAGGCGGATCGCGAGGCGCATCTCACCCACCCGCACGCGGTAGCGGGCGTACGCGTCGCCCTGCCGCTCGATCACCGGCTTCATCGCGGTGAGCTCTGGGTAGATCGAGTAGGGCCGCGCGGTGCGCAGGTCGACCTCGACCCCCGAGCCGCGCGCGATCGGGCCGGAGAGGCCGTACGCGACGGCGACATCGGGCGGGATCTCGCCCACGCCGACGGTCCGCTCGAGGAAGATCTCGTTGCTCTCGAGGAGCCGTACGTAGTCGTCTTCGATGTGCTTCTCGTAGCGGTCGAGGAACCGGCTCAGCTTGGCGAGCCACCCCGGCGGCAGGTCGTACAGGACGCCGCCTGGCCGGAAGTAGTTGAAGTTCATCCGGGAGCCGCACAGCTCCTCGAACAGGTCGAGGATCTCCTCGCGATCGCGGAAGCAATAGAGCATCGGCGTGGTCGCGCCGACGTCGAGGCCGTAGGTGCCGAGCCAGACGAGGTGCGACGCGCAACGGCTCATCTCGTCCACGATCACGCGGATGAACTCGGCGCGGCGGGGGACGTCGATGCCACCGATCGCCTCCATCGCGCCGGCGTACGCGTGCTCGTTGAGCATGTTCGAGACGTAATCCGACTGGTCGGCGTAGCGGATGCCCTGGTGGTAGGTCCGCCACTCGAAGATCTTCTCCAGGCCGCGATGCAGGTAGCCCATGACGGGCACGCACTGGACGACCTTTTCGCCCGAGAGCCTGAGCACCAGGCGCAGCACCCCGTGCGTCGAGGGGTGCTGCGGGCCCATGTTGAGGATGAGCTCCTCGGTCTCGATGCCCTCGTCTTCGGAAACCGGGAGGATGACCTCGGCGCCTTCCTCGATCTGGCGCTCCTCGTCGGAGCGCTTCAGCGCCGGCCGGACCTCAGCCGCCACGGGCGATCTTCTCCCGCAGGCGGAGCACGCCTTCGGTGAGTGCCTCCGGACGCGGCGGGCAGCCGGCCACGTACACGTCGACCGGAACGACGGTGTCCACGCCCTGGAGCGTCGCGTACGAGTCCCAGAACTCGCCGCCGGACGATGCGCAGTTGCCCATCGCGATCACCCACTTGGGCTCGGGCATCTGCTCGTAGAGGCGGCGCAGGCGCGGGGCCATCTTGTGGGTCACGGTGCCCGCGACGATCATCACGTCCGCCTGGCGGGGGCTCGAACGGAACACCTCGGCGCCGAAGCGCGAGAGGTCGTGGTGCGAGGCCGCGCTCGCCATCATCTCGATCGCGCAGCACGCCAGGCCGTAGCCGAGCGGCCACGGGCTGCGCGAGCGCGCCCAGTCGACCAGCTTGGCGAGCGTGGTGAAGACGGCGTTGTCCTCGTCGGCGAGGATGCCCGGCGTCGGGCTCAGGGCGCCCGGCCGGCCGAGGCCCGTCTGGGTCGTCTCGGGCCGCTTCTGAATGACGTCGTGCTCGAAATCGATCGGCTTAGCGGGCACCTTTTCGTCGAACGCCATCGCTGTCGAGTCTATGTCGACTCGCGCGTCCTCGCCTCGGCGACCGCATCGCGCAACGCATCGAGCAGCGCGCGGTGGACCCCCGGTGCGCTCGCGACGATGCGCGGCTCTCCCCCGCTCGCTCCGGCGATCTCCGTCACGACCCCGCCCGCCTCGCGCACCAGGAGTGCGCCCGCCGCCCAGTCCCAGGTGTTGGAGATCGACTCGTAGAACGCGTCGGTCCTCCCCGCCGCGACCCACGCGAGGTCGAGCGCCGTGGAGCCGCCGCGCCGCACGTCACGAACGCGGCCGATGAGCGGCGCGAGGATCCGGCCCTGCCGGAGCCGCTCCTCGGCGCGGTAGGAGAAGCCGGTCGACACGAGCGCGAGCCCGAGGGAACCGGGCTCGCGCACCGCGAGCGCAGCGCCGTTCAGCCGGGCACCCGCGCCCCGCGCGGCGCCGAACAGCTCGTCGCGCACCGGGTCGAACACGACGCCCGCGAGCAGGCCGGCCTCGTCCTCGCAGGCGATGGAGACGCACCACTGCGGATGTCCGTACAGGAAGTTGACCGTGCCGTCGAGCGGGTCGATGAACCAGCGCAGCCCGCCCAGGCCGCCCGTCGCGGCGGCGGTGCCTTCCTCCGCCACGATGCGGTC
>VGPA01000205.1 GCA_016875665.1 Chloroflexota bacterium
GCGCCCAGCAGCGCGTCGGTGGTGCCGGAGGTGGCCGAGACGACGACCGTGCGTTCGCCGGCCAGGCCCGCCACGATGCGCGCCAGCGACTCCAGCGCCTGCTGGGTCGCGACCGAGGTGCCGCCGAACTTCAGGACGGTGCGCTTGGCCACAGGCTCCTCTCCAGGCACGAAAAAACCTCCCGGTTCTCGGGAGGCTCTCGTGTCGCCGCGGATTTCGCAGGGCGCGCTACGAGGCCTCGACCTCCGTGGTCGTCGTGGTCGTGCCGACGGTGATTCGCGTGCTGAGCGTCACTGCGCGCATGGTAGCAGCGCTCACACGGCGTGGCGACGCGCCATCGCGATCACGTCGCCGAGGATCGCCGAGGCGGCCGCATCGCCGCCGGCGCCGGGCCCGCGGAAGGTCAGGTCGCCGGCCATGTCGGCCTTCAGCGAGACGACGTTCATCGGGCCCTCGCACCTGGCCTCGAGCGAGTCGGCGGGGACCTCCTCCGGCCCGACGCGGCCCTTCGTCGCCTTGTCCGAGAAGTCCGCGACGGCGAGGTAGCGCAGCCTCTTCCCGCGCCGCGCCGCGCCCGCGAAGGCGTCCTTGTCGACGCCCCGCAGCGGCTGGCGGCGGACCTGGTCCGGCGAGAACCACCGGCCCTCGAGGATGCTGACGAGGATCGAGAGCTTGTACGCGGCGTCGAAGCCGTCGATGTCGGCGGCGGGGTTTGCCTCCGCGTAACCCGCGGCCTGCGCTTCCTTGAGCGCGGTGTCGAAATCGAGCCCGCCGTCCATCTTCGTGCAGATGTAGTTGGTCGTCCCGTTGAGGATGCCGCGCAGCACACGCGGCCGGCTCGCCCCGAGCATCCGCACCCCGGCGATCACCGGCGCGGCCGAGGCGACGGCGGCCTCGAAGTGCAGCTCACGCTTGGCGAGCCGGGCGGCCTCGTGCATCTCGTTCCAGTGCTTGGCGATGAGCTCCTTGTTCGCCGTGACCACGTGCTTGCCCCGCTCGAGCGCGGCGAGCTGGAAGTCGCGGGCCGGCGCGACGCCGCCGATCGTCTCGACGATCACCTGGATGCTCGCGTCGTCGAGGAGGTCGAACGCGTTCGCCGTGCAGGGCACGTGCGCACTCGACCAGTTCGCCTCGAGCTTGTCGCAGGCCCCGATCAGCCGCACCTCGGCGCCGGCCGCCGCGTCGATGCGCGCTCGCCGCTCGTGAAACCCGCGCTCCACCGCGCCGCCAACGATGCCGAGGCCGATCAGCCCCACGCCCAGCTTCTTCGGTGCCATCGCGCAATTGTCCCTTAGATCGACATCACGCGATGGCGGCCTCCAGCAGGTCCAGGGCGACGGCGACGCTCGCGAGGCGGTTCCCCTCGCGGTCGAAGGTCCAGCGGCAGGTGCGTACCTTGCCGGCCTTGCCTGCCTCGATGGCGACGTACACGAGGCCCACCGGCTTGCCCGGGGTCCCGCCGTCCGGGCCCGCCACGCCGGTGATGCCGATCCCGATCTTCGCCCCGAGCCGCGCCCGGGCGCCCCGCGCGAGCGCCGCCGCGACCACCGCGGACACCGCGCCGTGGCCGGCGATCAGCTGCGGCGGCACGTCCATCAAGTCGACCTTCGCCTCATTGGAGTAGGCCGACGCGCCGCCCCGGTAGAACCGGCTCGCGCCGCCGTGGGCGGTGAGGACGGCGGCGAGGAGTCCGCCCGTGCACGACTCCGCGGTCGCGACCGTGACCTTCTTCCGGACGAGCGCGGGCTGGAGCCTGGCCATCCGCGCCGCAAGCGCCGCGAACGTGGGCGCCGCCTTCGCGGCGCTCACGGATTGCCGAAGCTCCGCTCGGCGACGACCCCCGGCGCACCCATGGCGCCCAGGTCCTGACCGTTGAAGGTCAGGTGCGTCGCGGCGCCGTTGCCCGTCCGGACCGTCACCTGGCGTCCGGTGAAGGTGAGCACCTGCCCCTCAGGGAAGACCCGGTTCGTGTTGGGGACCTGCGAGCCGTCGACCGTCGCGAGGATCCAGGCGCTCCCGCTGCGCACGTTCACCGTGACGAACGCGGCGCTGTACGCGACGGACACCGTCCGCAACTCCGTGACCTCGCCGCCCGTCGCGTTGCGTGCGACGACGCGGATGCTCTGCTGTCCCGCGGTGAAGTTGACCGTCACCGTGAAGCGGCCGTCGGCGGCGATGGGCACGGCCGCGCCGTTGACCGTGATCGTCGCCACGCGCGAGGCGCGCCCCGAGACCGTGACCGGCGTGTTGGTGAACGTGCCGCCGTTGGCCGGCTGCTCGACGATCAGCTGCGGGCCGGCGTCGGCCGCGGTCGGCTGCAGTTCCTGCATGATCGAGCGGGTCTGGCGGCTGACCTTGCCCGCATGGTCGAGCACCTCGACCTCGACGTGGTTCGCGCCGGGGCGGAGTGGCACGCGGACGCTGAACGAGCCGTCGGCCGCCGGTCGGACGTCCGAGAAGGTCTCGGGGCCGGGGAACACGCGCACGGTCACGCGCCCGTCCGGTTCGGTCCGCCCTTTGACGAGGTAGTCACTGGCCTGCGTGATCGCGTCGGTCGGCGGATCGAAGACCTCCATCCGCGGCGGTAGCGCGAACACGGTGAACTGGTAGTAGAGGTAGCCCGCGAAGAGTGCGACCCCGGCGAGCACGAACGCGGGCACGAGCACGGCCGGGGTGAGGATGAGGTTGCGGCGCATGATCGGCCGCATCGGCCGGAACGCGCGCGGCGGCTCGGCCACGACACCGCGCTCCTCGTTGTAGAGGGCGACCAGCTCCTCCGGGTCGAGGTCGAGGTATTCGGTGTAGTTCCGCAGGAAGCCCTTCGTATACACGGCGCCCGGGAGCGAGTTGTAGTCCCCCTGCTCGAGCGCGTGCAGGAACTTCTCGCGGATGCGCGTGTCGTCGGCGGCGCCCTCGAGCAGGATGCCTTTGCGCTCACGCTGCGCCCGGAGGATCTCCCCCAGCCGGGCCATACACGCCTCCTCGTTGTTCGGGCCGTCCGCCGTCACGAATGCCTTTGACTCGACCGATCGTAACGCGGTCGCGCTCGGCCGCGAGCACGCGACCGGCACCCGGCTCGCCCATTGCCCGGACGCTGCCGCTGCTACCGATCGCCCGTCACCCTGGCGCCCCCGGTGACGAAGGCCAGGACCAGCATGGCCGACGCGGCCGCGGCGAGGCCGCAGAGCACGCCCAGGCCGCCGAAGCCCAGGCCGTCGATCACCGCGCCGCCCGCGGC
>VGPA01000206.1 GCA_016875665.1 Chloroflexota bacterium
CGCAGCCGCCACGCGATCGCGGCCGCGAGGGCGAGCGTGGCCGCCCACACGAGGAGCAGGTCCTCGACCGCGACCACCCGGACCGCGAGCGACGTCGCGAAGCTGCCCGCGACTGTGCCGGCGATGCGGCCGGCATTGAACAGGGGGAACAGGCGCTTCGCCTGGCGCGTATCGCACACCGCCGCGGCGAGCCCCCACGTCACGATGCCCTGGAGCGTCGTGACGACGTTCATTGCGAGCCACAGCAGCGCGTAAACGAGGTCCACCCCCGCCCCGGCCGCTGCGCGCTCGACGACGAGCACGCACGCGAGCGCCGCCGGCAGCACCGCATAGAGCCGGGCGCGGTCGCCGCTCGCGAGCAGCCCGCTCACCAGGAGCGTGCAGACCAGGGTCACGCCGCCGAGCGCGAGATACAGGAGCGGCAGCCGTCCCAAATCGAAGCGGGAGAACAGGAGCGCCTCGGTGGCGGTGCCACCCATGGCCGCGCCCGCGGCGGTCGCGAGCATGAGCAGGCCGATCGCGCCGGCGAGCCCGGCCTCGCCGGGTGCCACGCCGAACAGGCCGCGGAGGCGGCCCATCGGTTACGCCGGCTGCTGCGGCGCCGGGCGTCCGGTCAGCTCGGCCAGGATCGACACCACGTTCCCGCCGAGCACGGGCCCCATCTGGTCGAGGTACTGCATCGTCCCCTCGGTCGCCTCCGGCTGGTCCGGATCGGGCCAACCCCAAAAACACTCCCAGACCGTGCGCTCAGGGCCGTCGGCCTCGAGGCGATCCGTCATGCAGGCGGAGGGAATCCCCGGCATGGTCATCACGACGGTCATCTCGCGCGGCGGCTCACTTTCGATGACGCGCATGACGCTCGTCTCGCCATTTCCGTGGTGGCAGTGGAACTCGCCGCCGACGTACGTGCCCCGAGCGCCCGGCAGGTAGTCGAACCGCTCCGCCAAGAAGCGGCGCCGCAGCAGCGCCGGCTCGGTCCACAGACGCCACACCACGGCGATCGGCGCCTCGAGCATGGTTCGCGCTTTCCAGCGGGCGGTCTCGGGCGTCGCGCGCGTCATCGGCTCGTGCAGCGCGATGGTCTTCTCCGCTGCGAGGTCGAGGTACGCCCCCTGGATCGCGCCGAGGTCGTAGGTCTGGGGGGCGTCGACGAAGCCGGCCTTCGCGTCGTCGGGCCAGCCCGCGAGCGCCGGCGCCGACGCGTACACGTACTCGCGCAGCGGCACGTCGTTCTTCGTCAGGCGATGCACGAGGTTCACGTCGGTGCCGAAGAGCTGCACGCGGCTGCCGATCTGCTGGCGGTTGAACGTGCCGGCGTGCACGAAGAACTTGAGCCCCAGATCGCCGACGGTCGCGCAGGCTTTGCAGGGACAGCTCGTCGCGGCCTTGATGTCGCGCAGGCGGCGGTGATAGCCGCCGAAGGTGTCCTTGATCCACGCGAGGATCTCGACGTCGGTGCGCTCTGTGGTGGCGCAGATCGCGTCGCCTTCGAGCTGGTCGATCGACAGGCGCCCCTCGAACGCCCGATACAGCACGCTGAGCAGCTCCTGGAGGATCTCGACCGAGTGCTCTTCCTCCGTCCCCGCGATGTAGCGCGTTTAGCCGGAGATGTCCGCGATGACCAGAGTTCCCCGGACCGGCGGCATGCTGGGACATTACGCCGGGGAACGCGCTCCCACCACGGGCAGCGTGTGGAGCGAGCGCGGGACGAAGAGCAGGCTCGGACGGGCCGGCCGGCCGAGGTGCTCCCACGCCGCCTCGAGCGCCTCCTCCACGGTCGCGGCGTGCCGCAGCTTGGCGCGCCGGACGACCCCGGGGGCCGTCGAGGCGGCCACGATCACCGTGCAGTGCTGCATGGTCAGCGCGACCATCACCGCGCGCTGGTCACCGCCGGAGAAGTGGCGTCGGGCGGCCTCGACCACGTCGGCCGGAGCGGCGGCGCGCTCCAGGGCGGCGAGGAAGCGAATCTCCCCCGCCCCTTCGCCCGCGCCCTCCTCGAGCGGGGCCGGAATGATCAGCACGCCGCCCTGGCGCACCACCGGCACCGGCGCGAACCGCAGGTAGGTGGCGGCACGCGAGGCCTGATAGAGGTTCACATCCTTTGGGTGCCCCACCCCGGCGATGACCACGTCGTACTGCTTTGCGATCGGTTTCGTGTACAGCACGCTCCCGCGCCGCGCGAGATCCGCGAGCACGGCGTCCGGCGCGCCGGCGGCGACTGCGACGACGCGCTCGTGGTCGTCGACCACGACGTTGATGCAGAAGCGCAGGCCGGCGCGGCGGGCGAGCTCGACGACGGTCTCGTGGAACGGGTTGCCCTCGAGCGTGGCGAGGCGCACGTTCGGATCGAGGATGAAGCGCAGCCCGTGGCTCGCCGTGATGGTCGGCTCGCCGCAGCAGCCGATCGCGACCGTCTTGCGGCCGCCGGACCAACCCGCGTACTGGTGCGGCTCGACGATCCCGGTCGCGAGCACCAGGTCCGCCTCCTTCACGATCCGCTGGGTGAACCCGGGCACGCCGTACGGCGGGACCGGCCCGAGGTCCGCCCACATGAGCGGATCCACCCCGTTGGAGTCCTGGACGCGGACCCGCTCGAGCACCGCCGCACCGAGCTTCTGCCGCTTCTCCTCCGGCGTGGTCGGCCGGTGCAATCCGACGCCGATCAACACGGTGACGTCGGCATCCGCCACGCCGCCCGCGTTCAGCTCCGCGAGGAGCGGCGGGACGAGCCCCTCATCGGGGCACGCGCGCGTCAGGTCGGTGACCGCGATGACGACGCGCGGACGGCGCGGCGCCGCGGAGCGGACCGCTGCGGCCGCGAGCTCGCTCAGCGGCGGCGAGTCGAGCGGGGCGCGCAGCGCTGCGGCGGCCGCACCGCCGAGATCCGCCACCGGCGGCAGCGTGCCCGACTCGACGACGTCGAGCGCGAAGCGGTCGGGGACCGCGACGTCGAGGGCGCCCTTCCCGTACGGGACACTGATGCGCGATGGCACAGGGCGAGAGTAGCGGCGCGTTCGCGGCATGGACCGCCGCGGCCGACGCCGTCCGCGCGACCCGCAAGAAGACCGAGAAGCTGGCGATCCTCGCGGCGTACCTCGCGGCGCTCTCGGACGCCGATCTCGCCCTGGCGTGCCGGTTCCTCGCCGGGGCGCCGTTCGCGCGCACCGACGAGCGCA
>VGPA01000207.1 GCA_016875665.1 Chloroflexota bacterium
GCGACCGTGAGGGCCGCGTCGCCGCACAGGCCGAGGGCGAGCACGTAGTCCTTCTCGAAGTCGCGCTCGTCGGTGGTGATCTGGATCAGGCGGCGTCCGTCCGGGAGCGGATGGCTGAACTGCGTGCGCGAGAAGCTCGAGCCCACGCCGAGGATCACGTCGGCCTCATCGACGAATCCCGCCGCGGGTTCGGTGCTCGTGGCGCCGGCGGCGCCGAGCGAGAGCGGATGATCCTCGCGGAACGCGCTCTTGCCGTTCATCGTCGTGAGCACCGGGGCGCGGAGCAGCGCGGCGAGCTCCTCGAGCGCGGCGGAAGCCCCGGCGTAGAGCGCGCCCTGACCGGCAAGGATCACCGGACGCTCGGCCGCGGCGAGCATCGCGCAGGCGGCCTCCACGTCACGCGGGTCGGCGACGGAGCGGTAGGTGCGCGGCGGCACATACGCCTCGATCGCCGACGAATCGACCATCCCCGCGGCCACGTCGCTCGGCAGCTCGAGCAGCACCGGTCCGCGCCGGCCGTTGCGCAGCGCGTTGTAGGCTCGGCGCAGCATCTCGGGGACGCGCTCGGGCATGTTGATCTCGTCCGACCACTTGGTGACGCCGCGGTACTCGATCGCGGCCTGGTAGGCGTACGGCACGCCGCGGCGCGCGCGGCGCGGGCCGCCGGGGAAGATGAGAATCGGGGTCGAGTCGGAGTTCGCCTGCGCGACGCCGGCGTACGCGTTCTCGGCGCCCGGACCGTTCTGCACCGCGCAGACGCCGATGCGCTTGCCGTCGTGCAGCCGCGTGAACCCGTCGGCCATGCCCAGCAGCGTGCGCTCGGTGCGCGCGATCACCGGGCGAATGCCCGCCGCGGCGCACGCGTCGATGAGCGGATGCGGCGGGAATTAGAACAGCTGCTCCGTACCTTCGCGAGCCAGGATCGCGGCGCTCCCCCGGTCGGCGCGCATCGGATCACCCATCGCGGCCGCTGGAGGATAGGGCCGGAGGCGCCCGGCGGCGAGGGTTCGCGTTTCGCTCTCCGGTACGCGGACTCGCGATGCGGTCCGCGCTCGTATGCTGAAGGCGAAACCCGCGAGGAAGGGAGGTGCCAGATGGATCTGTCCGGCAAGAAGGTCATCGCCATTGGTGAGCGCGACGGTGTGCAGGCGACGGCGATCGCCGCGTGCGTCAAGAGCGCGGGCGCGAGCGTGGTGCTCGAGCTCAACCAGTGCTTTGTCTGAACGTCGGCAGGGGCATCGGACACCGATGAGCAGACGGAGATCAAGCGCGTCGTAGACGAGCTCGGAACCAAGGACGTCGTCGTCATCCTGGGCGCTGCCGAGCCGGCGTACGTCGAGATGATGGCCGAGACCGTCACCGCGGGCGATCCCACGTACACGGGTCCGCTGTCCGGAGTCTCGTTGGGACTCCCCGTCTTCCATGTCACCGAGCCCGAGGTCAAGGAAGCCTCGGACGCGGCGACCTACAAGGACCAGATCGAGCTGGCCGAAATCGCGATGGACACCGACGACATCTGGAAGGTCGTCCGGAAGGTCCGCGAGAAGAGCGGCGCGTGAGCGGCGAAAGCCTGCCCACCGCCGCGGCGGTCTCGTGCTCGCTCGTCCACGCACCGGGCCTCGTGCGCAACGGCTCAAAGCCGTCGCGCGAGCTGGCCCGCGATGCCGCGCTGGGCGAGCGTCTCCAGGCCGCGCTGCGCGGGTACGGCGACGCCGTGGCCTACGCACCCAATCAGGCGTTCATCGGCAACATCACCCCCGAATCCCTGTGGGACCGGCCGCAGCCCTGGTGGTCGTCGCCCATGCCGGGCGCGAAGGCCCAGGGACCGTACGGCGAGATCCTGGGCGAGGACGCGTTCTTCGGGCTGCTCCGCCTCGCCGACGACTTCGATCTCGTCCACCTCACCCCGTCCATGCGCGAGCGCGCGCTCGCGGCGCTCCGCGGCCATCCGCTCTTCGGCTCCCGCGACCTGTCCAAGGTCGGTGCCGAGCCCGCGACACCCGGTGGGGGCGAGGACGGCCTGCCGCTGCACGACGGCGCGGGCGCGGTGGTGGGGCGGGTCGGCGGGGGCTACGACCAGGACCAGAGCCAGACCCCCGACATCCTGCTCGAGAACCTCGCCGCCAAGGCGTCGGGCACCCTCGCGCTCCTGCATCTGCTGAAGCAGGCCGGCCTCGACCCGCTCGCCGTCGACTACCTGCTCGGCTGCGGCGAGGAGGCGGTGGGGGACCGCTACCAGCGCGGCGGCGGCGCGCTCGCCAAGGCGATGGCCGAGATGGCGGGTTGCACACACTCGACCGGCTCGGACGTGAAAGCGTTCTGCTGCGCCCCGGTGCACGCGCTCGTGGTCGCGGGTGCCCTGGTGCGGTCCGGCGTCTACAAGAACGTCGTCGTGGTAGGCGGCGGATCGCTCGCGAAGCTCGGCATGAAGATGGGCGGCCACCTCGCCAAGAACTTGCCGATCATTGAGGACTGCCTGGGCGCGATGGCGGTGCTCGTGCGCGCCGGCAAGCCGGGAGACCCGCGCATCCGGCTCGACGCGGTCGGCCGCCACCTCGTCTCGTCGGGCGGCTCGGCCGGCCAGATCTACGACGCGCTCGTGACGCGCCCGCTGACCCAGCTGGGCCTCAAGATCGTGGACGTCGACCGCTACGCGGTCGAGCTGCACAACCCGGAGATTACCGTCCCCGCCGCGAGCGGCGACGTGCCGCGCACCAACTACCGCACGCTCGGCAGCCTCGCGGTGCAGCGCGGCGAGATCACGAAGGCCGATCTCGACGCGTTCGTGCGCGAGCACGGCATGCCGGGCTTCGCGCCGACGCAGGGGCACATCCCCGCGGCGCTTCCGTACCTCGCGCACGCCCTGCCGCGCCTGCGCGACGGCTCCATGAAGCGCGCGTTCTTCATCGCCAAGGGCAGCCTCTTCCTCGGCAAGATGACGAACCTCGCCGACGGGATGTCGGTCATGGTGGACCGCCCGGATTGACGGCGCCCCGCGCGTTCCTTGGGCGGGCTGCCGCGGTTCTCGACGTCGTGGCCCCGTCGCACAGAGCGAGATAGCATCTCGCGCGTGACGACGGGGGTGGAGCTCGTGCGCACCGGCGCGGGCGTCGGGCGCGTACGGAATGGCGTGGTCGAGCTGCTCCCTCCGGACG
>VGPA01000208.1 GCA_016875665.1 Chloroflexota bacterium
TCGGTGGGCGCCTGGACATCCTCGTCAACAACGCCTCGCGGGTCGACGTCCTGACGCCCTGGAGCGTGGTGACCGAGCGCGAGTGGGATGAGGTCCTCGCGTCGAATCTCAAGTCCGTCTTCCTCGGCTGCCAGGTCTTCGCGGACGTGCTAGCGCGTTCGCCGGCGGGCCGCATCGTGAACATCTCCTCGGTCGCCGCCCTGCTCGGGCGAGTCGACATGCCCCACTACGTGGCGGCCAAGGCGGGGGTCATCGGATTGACCCGGGCACTGGCTCGCGAACTGGGATCCACGGGCATCACGGTGAATGCGGTAGCACCGGGCGCCATCCAGACGGAAGCCGAACTCGAGATCTTCCTGGACCAGGGGCCGATCGCCAAGCGATCGTGGGAACGGCAAGCGATCAGGAGAAGAGGACAACCACGAGACGTCGCCGCCGGGGTCCGGTTCCTCTGCTCCCCCGAAGCCGGGTTCATCACCGGTCAGCTACTCATCGTTGATGGCGGATGGGTGATGCGGTGAGATGGACGACACGGGAGTGAGTGGCACCTTCTCGATCGGGAGCAAGGTCCTGCGCGTCGACATCGACAGGCGGACCGGCAGTCTCCAGGGTATCACCTGGCGTGATCGACTGCCCATCGTCCTCGGTCGTGGCGGACCTGCGGCGCACCTTCGGCGGCGCGGACTCTCCGAGGTCCACACCGAGGAGGTCACTGAGGTCACGGCATCGAGTAGCGCCGTCAGGTTGACTTGGCGCACGGGACCCTACCGGGTCGACGGCTCGATCTCGGTCGCAGGTGACGCTGTGCGGTTCCGTGGGCGTGCGCACTGGCCGCCATCGGCTCCGCCGATCACAGCGCTCGAGTGGCCGTCCGTCTCCGGGGTGCTTCCACTCACGCGAGGCGGCTCCGAGGACGCGCTTCTCCACCCATATGCAACCGGCCTCCTCCTGCGCGATCCGTGGTCGCTGTTGATGCCCGGGGACCCCACTGTCGCCGGCGGACTCCGGTGGTGCGCCTACCCGGAGGGGTTCGCAGGCGCGTCGATGCAGTTCGTCGCCGTCGTCGGCGACGAACGGTGCCTGATGCTCATGACCGAGGATCCAGAGGGTCATGCGAAGTGGATCAACGGCTTCCTCGACGGCGATCGGTCGCTGACCCTGTCTGTCGGCCATGCCAACGAGGATCTCCTGCACCCCGCGATCAGCCCAGGCTATGACACCGTGCTTCGGGTCTTGCCGGGTGGCTCATGGCGGACGGTGGCTGATGCATACCGTGTCTGGGCCGTCGAGCAACCCTGGTGCGGTCGCGGGTATCTCCGAGATCAACAGGATCGGCCCCGGTGGCTTCACGAAGACGTCGGCCTCGTGACCTTCGGCATCAACGCGGCGCGCGACCGTCGCCCGTGGATCGATGAGTTCGCTCGCATCGCAGGCAGTCGAGTCTTCCACATCACGGGACCGAACTGGACGGCAGGGCAGGACTACATGGGCCACACGCCCGGCGGGATCGATGAGTGGTTCCCCGATCAGCTGCACGCCGGCACGATCCGTGCTGCGCGAAGGCACGGGCATCGCATCGCCCCGTTCATCTTCAGCAACCTGGTCGGTGACCGCGAAGCACGCGAGGGTCCCGTGCCGAGTCGGATGGATCTGGACCGCGAGGGTGCGCTCGCCGACCGCTATCGTTTCGACTTCCGCTGTCCTGCGACGCCAGAGGCGCGCGCGTTGCACCGTGATCGCGACGTGCGGCTGGTCCGGGATCACGGGTTCGAGGCGGTCTACTACGACATCGCGGCCCACAACGTCGTGAAGGAGTGTCTGTCGCAGAGACATGAGCACGCGCCCGGCGGAGGTCGAGCCATCGGAGACGCATTCCTTCGCCTCCACCGTGAGTCGCGGAGCGCGATGCGTGCCGCGGCCGGATACACCGTCGCCCAGGGGACGGAGCTCATCAACGAACTCCACATCGGTTCCCAGGACTTCTACCAGGCACGAGGCCAAGCGAGTCCGGCTTCAAGCCTCGAGACGGACGTCGTTCATGCGTGGATCAAGGATGGTCGCGCCGCGGTGGTTCCCGTGTTCACCGCCGTGTATCACGACTACGGTCCCGTGAGGACGGATGGGTGGGCGAAGCTCTCGCGGGAGCAGGGAGACTACTTCTACGCGATCGCTCGAGAAGTCGTCCTCACTGGCGGCCTCTTCCAGCTGAACTACGAATACAGCCCACTTGAGGTCGTCGGCGGTGTTCCGGAGCCAGCCGGAGAGCACTACTACACGTTCCCGGATGGTTCCTTCGCCGCGCGTCCGTACCGGGTGGACGAGGAGAAGGTCGAGGCGATCCAGGCTCTTATCAAGCTGCGGACCAGCCTGGCGCGCGACTTCCTCGCGTATGGTCGCATGCTACCCCCGCCGTCCGTCCCCACGGAGCGGCTCGGCCTGGGCTGGTTCCACTACAACGGGTACCGTCGCTCTCCAGCGTACGAGGACTCCGGAGTCGTGCATGTTGATGCGGTCGGGATCAGCGCCTGGGAGCTTCCCTCGGGCAGGGCTGCCATCCTCTTCAACGTCGACCGTATTCCTCACCAGCTCGACGTCGTCAGGGTCATCGAAGCACTCGCGACCCCTGAGGTTCGGAACGTGACGATCAAGACGACCACGGGACAGACGGTCTCTCCCCACAGCAGGGAGCGTGTCACCGTGGCGCCGCGCCAGGGCCTCGTGGTCACCGTGTCCTCCGGAACGGAGCTCGCCTGAGGTGCTGGTCGCTGGGGTCGACTCAGGTACGCAATCGACCAAGGTGGTCATCGTTGACATCGAGCGCGGCGACGTCGTCGCCGAGGGTCGCGCTCCGCATGTCGTCCAGGGTGATGGCGCGGTTCGAGAATCGGATCCCGAGACATGGTACGAGGCTCTCGCGACCGCCCTGGCGCAGACGGCTCTCGCGAGCCAGGTCGACGCCATCTCGATCGCGGCGCAACAGCACGGCCTCGTCCTCCTCGGGAAGGACTCCCGGCCACTTCACCGGGCGATCCTATGGAACGACACGCGGGCGGCCCAGGACGCCACGGATCTCGTCCGCGCTCTCGGAGGGCCGGGGGCCTGGGCGACAACGATCG
>VGPA01000209.1 GCA_016875665.1 Chloroflexota bacterium
CCTCGCGCTCGCCGCCGCCCCGCGCGCGCTGCGCGTCGGCCTCGGCGAGGTACCGCCGCTCGCCGCGTTCGGCGTCCTGGGCGTCGCCGGCGTGAACCTCGGCTACTACGAGGCGATCTCCCGCATCCCGCTCGGCCTCGCTCTCGTGATCCAGTACCTGTCGACCGTGTTCGTTCTCGCGTGGCTCCGCCTCCGGGGCGAGCGCGTCGGGTCGCGCCTGTGGGTGGCCGCCGCGCTCTCCCTCGCCGGATGCTTCTTCGCGGTCGGCGCCTACGACGGCGCGGTCTTCGCGGTGAACGCCGCCGGCGCCTCGATCGCGCTCGCGACGGCCGTGCTGTTCTCGCTCTACTTCCTGCTCGCCGACCGGCTCATGCGCCGGCATCCGCCCCAGGTCGTGCTCGCCTGGGCCTTCGGCTTCGCGACGCTGGCCTGGAGCGCGCGGCGCCCGATCTGGGAGCTCCCCTGGGCTGCGTACGGCCGGGACGAGTGGCTCACGATCGCAGCGGTGATCCTCATCGGTACGGTGCTCTCGTTCAATCTGTCGATGCTCGCCGTGCGCCGGCTCGCCGCCGCCCGCGGGAGCATCGCGGCCACGCTCGAGCCGGTGCTCGCCGCAGCCGCGGCCTGGGTCGTGCTCGGCGAGACGCTCGCGCCGCCCCAGATCGCGGGCTGCGCCATGGTGCTCGCCGGCATCGTGGTCGCGCAATCCGCGCGGCGCGCAGGGCATTAACGTGAGCGAGTGGGCGGCACCCTGTACGTGGTCGCGACGCCGATCGGGAACCTCGACGATGTGAGCCCGCGCTCGCTGCGCGTGCTCCAGGACGTGCACATGGTCGCGTGCGAGGACACCCGCCACACGCAGATCCTGCTGCGCCGCCACGAGATCCGGGCGAAGCACTTGACCTCGTACACGGAGTTCAACCACAAGAGGAAGGTCGCCGAGCTCGTCGGCCAGCTGGATCGCGGGTGGGACGTCGCGCTCGTGTCGGACGCCGGCATGCCGGGGCTGTCCGACCCCGGCGAGGCGCTCGTCGCCGCGGCCGTCGCGGCCGGACATACGGTGACCACGATCCCCGGCCCGAATGCCGCGATCTCGGCCCTCGTCGCCTCCGGCTTGCCGACGCGCGCGTTCACGTTCCTCGGGTTTCTTCCCAAGAAGAGCGGCGAGCGCCGACGGCTCTTCGTGGAGCTGCTCGCCGCAGGACGCACGATCGTCGTGTACGAGAGCCCGTACCGGGTGGCGGACGCGCTCGCCGATCTCGCCGCCGAGGCGCCGGAGGCGCGAGTGGTGCTCGCCCGCGAGCTGACCAAGCTGCACGAGGAGTACGTGCGGGGCAGCGCCGCGGAGCTCGCCGAGCGCTACGCCGCGCAGGCGCCGCGCGGCGAGATCACGCTCGTGATTGGAGCGGCCGTGAAGGAAAAGGCTTCGCGCGACGAAGGGCTTGGCCCGGAGGAGCGCGATCGACGCGGAGCGGTCTCCATGGCGAAGCCATGAGACAGGATCGAGAGCGCCTACCGCTGTTCCCACTGGGGCTCGTGCTCTTCCCCGGCAGCGACGTCCCGCTCCACGTCTTCGAGCCGCGCTACCGCTTGCTCGTGCGTCGCTGCTCCGGCACGGACAGCCCGTTCGGCATCGTGCTCATCCGGAAAGGCGAGGAGACCGGACCGGCCGCGGAGCCCGAGCGCGTCGGCACCGCCGCGCGCATCGTCGCGGTCCATCCGCTTCCAGACGGGCGCTCGCTCATCGTCGCACGCGGGTTCCGCCGCTTCGCGATCGAGCGCATCGACGCGGAGAGCGAGCCGTACCTCGTGGCTGAGGTCACCTGGCTTGACGAGGAGGACGGGCCGGACGCCGGGCCGACCGCCGACGCGGTGCGCGACCTCTTCGGCGACTACGTCCTCGCGGCGAACTCGATCATCGAGAAGCCCGAGGACAAGCTGAGCGACGACCTGCCGCCGGGTGCCGGGCCCTCGGCCCTCTCGTACCGGATCGCGGCGCAGCTCGCGATCCCGAAGCCGGACGCGCAGCGGCTCCTCGAAGCGCCGACCGCCGCCGCGAGGCTTGAGCTCGAGCGCGGGATGCTGCGCACCGAGGTGGAGCTCCTCCGGCAGCTGCTGGTCCGCCTGCACTCCCAGCGTGGTGGGGGAGGCCTCAACTAGGCGGCTCGCGGCCTCCCGGCCAGCGAGCCGATCGTGCGCAGCATGACGCGGCCCACCGCGTCGAGCTTCGCTTGCTCCACGATCGCCGGCACGTCGGCGGTCGTGTGCAGGGGACCGGTTGAGGTCCACGCGATCATCGTTGCGGGGATGCGCCGTCGCGTGAACGATGCCTGGTCGCTGCCGCCGCCCCGGCCTCCCGACGTGAACGGCACCGCTTCCGCTTCGGCGGCGGCCTTCACGCGGTCGACGAGGTCCTGATCCTCCAGCGAGGCGGTGATGCGCTCGCCGCAGCACCCCGCCACGTCGAGGTTGAGATACGCGAGCAGGCTCGCCGCCGGCCAGGGCGTCGAGGCGAGCCGGTCCAGGAAGGCGGCCGAGCCGAGCAGGCCCTGCTCCTCTCCGGCGAAGCCGGTGAAGATGACGGTGTGCCGAAGCGAAGCCTTCGTCTGCGCGAGCACCCGCGCGAGCTCCATCGTGATCGCCACGCCCGACGCGTTGTCGTTCGCCGCGCGGAACACCGTGCCGTCTGGATCGGTGCCCACGCCGTCGAGATGCCCGCCGACCACGACCGCGCGGCGCGCCGCCTCGGCGTCTCCGCCGCGGAGCACGCCCACCACGTTGGCCGTGGTCACCTGGCGTACGGGCGTGAGCGGCACGGCGACGCGGACCGTGAACCCCGCGTCGAATGGCGGGGCGGCGGCCAGGTCGTCCACGCGGCGCCCCGCGGGGGCGAGGAGCGCATCAACCGCCGCGCGCGTGGCGAACACGACGGGGATCGCGTCGGGCTCGAATCGGGGTATGTACGACGGCTTGAAGAGCTCGCCGCCGCCGACCGCGATGACGGCGACGGCACCGGCGGCCTGCGCGCTCCGGATCGGGTCGACGCCAGGTGCGGCGCCCGCGATGAGGGCGATCGCGCCCCGCATCGGGGCGCCGGGGTCGT
>VGPA01000210.1 GCA_016875665.1 Chloroflexota bacterium
TGCATCCGCGCGGCGAGCGCGAGCGCGCGGTACATCGCGCCGGTGTCCACGAACAGCGAACCGAGCCGCTCGGCCAGGAGCGCGCCGATCGTGCTCTTCCCAGCGCCGGCGGGGCCGTCGATCGCGATCGTCTTCGGCGAGGCCATCAGGCCACGCCGCCGAGGCTGCGCACCTCGCGCGGCGTGAGCTCGCGCCACGCCCCCGTCGCGAGCCGTCCGAGCTGCAGCGGGCCCATCGCCACGCGCACCAACCGGGTCACGCGGAGACCCACCGCGGCGCACATCCGGCGAACCTGCCGCCTCCACCCCGTGCGAAGCACCAGTGCGAGGGTCCCGCCCTGCGCGGAGCGGGCGCGCAGCTCGACGCGCGCCGCGCGCGCGAGGCCTTCGTCCAGCGGCACGCCCCGGCGAAGCGACGCGAGCGCCGCGGGCGTGACGGCGCCCACGACCACCACCTCGTAGACGCGCTCGTGGCCGTAGCGCGGGTGCAGCACGCGCTCCGCCCACGCCCCGTCGTCCGTGAGCAGCAGCAGGCCCTCCGAGTCGGCATCGAGGCGGCCGACCGGATAGATGCGCTGGCGCCCGCCCACCAGCGCGACGACCGTCTGACGCCCCCGCTCGTCGCGCGCGGTCGAGACGACGCCCGCCGGCTTGTTCAGCATCAGGTAGCGGTGCGCCGCGGCGCGCTTCGTGGCGACGCCGTCGACGGCGATGCGCGCGGCGGGATCCACCCGGACCCCGAGCGCGGAAACGACCTCGCCGTTCACGGTGACGCGCCCGGAAGCGATCAGCCCTTCGGCCGCCCGGCGCGACGCCACGCCGCGATCGGCCAGCACCTTCTGGAGCCGGACGCCTTCGGCCATCACTCCGCCTCGACGTCCCCGGCCACGGGTACCGGCACGGGACGCGTGCTCAGCCCCTCCGGGGTCAGCACGGTCGGCAGCTCGTCGAGGCTCGCCAGGCCGAAGCATTCCAGGAACTCCCAGGTCGTGCCGTACTCGATCGGCCGGCCCGCGCCCTCGCGGCGCCCACGCTCCTCGATCAACCTGCGCGACATGAGCGTGTAGATGGTCTGGTCGCAGTTCACGCCACGGATCCCCTCGACCTCGGCACGCGTGACCGGCTGCTGGTACGCGATCACCGCCAATGTCTCGAGGGCCGCCGCCGACACCCGGAGCCGGTCGGCGCCGAGATACGCCGCGACGAAGCGGGCCGTGTCCGGCGCCGTCACCAGCCGCCACCCGTCGCCGTCGTGCTGGAGCCGCAGGCCCGTGCCCTCGTAGTTCGCGTCGAGCTCCTCGAGCGCGGCCTCGGTGGCGCGCAAGGTGGCGCCGATCGAGCGGGCGAGCTCGCGCAGCGTGACCGGCTTCTCGGCGACGAAGAGCACGGCCTCGGCGGCGATCGCGTTCGGAGTCCTCACGGGGCGGTCGTCTCCTCGGGCTCCCTGCGCGGCGCCTTCCTCCGGAGCGTGATCTCGCCGAAGAGATCGTCCTGCACGATCTCGATCACAAGACGGCGATGGAGGTCGAGCAGCGAGATGAACGTGACCACCGCGAAGCCCAGCGTCGGCTGCTCGCCCAGGAGCGTACCGAACGTGAGCTCCTCGTGTCGCGCGATCAGGTCCTCGATCTCGCGCGTGCGCTGATCCACCGAGTAGCGCTCCGCGGGCGCGACGATGTCCTCCTCGCGCGCGCGGGCCGCGAGCGCCAGCACCTTGGCCCAGGCCGCGGCGAGCGCTCCGGAATCGCCGCCGCGCGGCGGCATGTCCACCGGTGAACCGCCCTCGCGATGGAAGTGCCGCTCTCCCGCGCGGAGCTTGTCGCCCAGCGCGGCGGCACGCTCTTTGGTGGTCGCGTACTCGAGCAGGCGCGCGCGCAGCTCCTCCTCGGTCTCACCCTCCTCCTCGACGGGCGGCTCGAGCGAGGGCAGGAGGCTGCGCGCCTTCAGGAGCACCAGCCGCGACGCGAGCGCGAGGAACTCGGCCACTTCGTCCGCGGGCAATGCGTCCATCGCGTGCACGCGCATGAGGTACGCGTCCGCGAGGTCGCCCAGCCGCACCTTCAGGATGTCGAGCTGCCGCTCCTCGACCAGCTGGAGCAGGAGGTCGAGCGGCCCGTCGAACCCTTCGAACGCGACCTGCGGCGCGTGCAGCTGCATCAGAGGCCGAGCAGCACGCGAGTCAGGAACGCGGTCGGAACGCGCACGAGCGGGGTGAACACGTCGACGCGCATCATCGGCAGGATGAACAGCGCGCCGAGCAGGATGAATGGCCCGTAGTGCTCGTAGGACCGCCACCAGTCGGCCTGGCGCGGCGGGAGGAAGCCGTAGAGCACGCGCGAGCCGTCGAGCGGAGGGATCGGCAGCAGGTTGAAGATGAAGAGGCTCACGTTGATGCTGACCATCCAGATCAGGAGCGTCGCGTACACCTCGTTCAACGCGGCGCCGCCGAACCGCAGCGGCAGCGCGCAGACGGTCGCGAGGACGAGGTTCGTCATCGGTCCGGCGAACGACACCACGCTCCCGCCTCGCCGGCCCCCCGCGAGGCGTGCCTCGTTCACCGGAACCGGCTTCCCGTAGCCGAAGCGCAGCAGCAGGAGGAACAGCGAGCCGAGCAGATCGAAGTGCGCCAGCGGATTGAGCGTGAGCCTGCCCATCAGCCGGGCCGTGTCGTCACCGAGGCGGTGCGCCGAGTACGCGTGCATGAACTCGTGAAAGGTGATGCCGAGCACGATCGCCGCGATCATGCTCCAGAACTTCACGGGTTCCCGCACGGCGAAGTCGAAGAGGTCCGACAGGGACCCGACGTTCAGGATCGCGAGGATGATGAACAGGAACAGGATTGGATTCGTGCCGAACGGGCCGGATGCTCCTCGCGCGATCACGTCGCGCCAAGCGTACCGAGGAACAGCCTCCGGCGCGGAACGGCGCGCGCGCTCCACCGGAAGGCGGAGCGCACCATCTCGACCGCCGACACATCGTCGGGCCGGCCGACCAGATGCACCTCGGCGAACGGCGCGCCTCGTTCGACGCGATCGCCCACCTTCGCGTGAAGCACGATCCCGGCACGGGGATCGATCGCTTCGCCCTTGCGCGAGCGGCCCA
>VGPA01000211.1 GCA_016875665.1 Chloroflexota bacterium
GCGACCCGCGGCGTCGTGATCTCGCCGTCCTCCACCGCCCCGTACGCAACCCCGCCGCGGCGAGCGATCGTGCTCGCCGCGTCGATGAACGAGTGCGAGATGTCGATCCCGATCGCCTGCGACGCGCTCCGGGCCAGCTCGAACGTGGCGCGCCCCACCGCGCAGCCGATGTCGAGCGCCCGGGCCCCGGCCGGGAACCGCATCCCGCGCAGACCCTCGCGCACCACCCGGACCATGTAGTCGAGGCCACGCTCGAGCCCCTTCGGCGGAGCGATCTCGGCGCGGGTGCCGTAGTGGAACAGCAGGTACTGCGCGAGGAACGCGGGGCTCTCGTACGTCTCGCGCGCCGCGGCGGTGGCGGGCGAGAGCGTCCCCGTCGTGTCGATCGCCCGGGAGCAGCTAGGCACCCGGCAGTCTCCCTTCCTGCGGCTGGAACTCGCCGACGCGGTGGCAGGCGGTCGCGTGCGCCGCGGCGCCGCGCTGGACGAGCTGCGGCTCGATCGTCCTGCACTGGTCGGTCGCGTACGGGCAGCGCGGATTGAAGCGGCACGCCTTCGGCGGGTTGAGCGGGCTCGGCGGGTCCCCCTCCACCGCGACGGCGGCACGGCGCCGCGTCGGGTCCGTGTCCGGAACCGCGGCGAGCAGCGCCTGTGTATACGGGTGGCTCGGCGACGTGAACAGCTCGTCCGCGGTCGTCAGCTCGACGATCTTCCCGAGGTACATCACGGCGACCCGGTCGGCCATGTGGCGCACGACGCGCATGTCGTGCGAGATGAACACGTAGGTCAGGTCGTTGGCGCGCTGGAGCTCCTTGAGCAGGTTCAGCGTCTTCGCTTGCACCGAGACGTCGAGTCCGGACGTCGGCTCGTCGGCGACGACCAGGCGCGGGCGGACCGCGAGCGCGCGGGCGATCGCCACGCGCTGGCGCTGGCCGCCCGACAGCTCGTGCGGGAAGCGGTTCAGGTGGATCGCGTTGAGCCCGACCGCCCGGAACAGCTCGACCACGCGTTCCCGCCGCTCGGCCGCGGAGCCGCCGATCTTGTGGATGACCAGCGGGCGTTCGACGGTCGTGCCGACGGTCATGCGCGGGTTGAGCGAGCCGTACGGGTCCTGGAACACGATCTGGAGCTCGCGGCGCATCTCGCGCGCCCAGGCACCCTTCGGCCGCGCGGTGCTCTTGCCATCGAAGAGCGCGTCGCCGGACGTCGCGGCAATCAGTCCGATCATCACGCGCGCGAGCGTCGACTTCCCGCACCCGGATTCGCCCACGACCGCGAGGGTCTCGCCCTTGCGCAGCGCGAAACTGACCCCGTCCACGGCGCGCAGCGGCCGCGTGCCGACAAGCCCTGTCTTGACCGGGAAGTGCTTCACCAGGTCGCGGACCTCGAGCAGGATGTTGTTCGCCGCCGGCGCAAGGCTCATGCGGTCACCGTCTCGGGGCCGTACAGGTAGCAGGCGACAGAGTGGCCGGGCTTGCGCTCGACCAGGCGCGGGATCGCCTTGTCGCAGTGGTCCATGCGCGACGCGCAGCGCGGGTGGAACCGGCAGCCCGCGGGGAAGCGCGCCGGCGTCGGAACCTCGCCCGGGATGACCGCGAGCTCCTCGTCTCCGCCGCGGGTGTTCGGGATCGCCTTGAGCAGCGCGCGGGTGTAGGGATGGAGCGGGTCCTTGAACAGGTCCGTCACCGGAGCGGACTCGACCACGCGGCCCGCGTACATGACGTACACCCGGTCGCAGTTCTGCGCGACCACGCCCAGGTCGTGCGTGATCAGCAGCACCGAGGTGCCCGTATCGCGCTGGATCCGCTTGAGGAGCGCGAGGATCTGCGCCTGCACGGTCACGTCGAGCGCGGTGGTCGGCTCGTCCGCGATGAGCAGGCGCGGCGAGCAGGCCATGGCGAGACCGATCATCACGCGCTGCCGCATGCCACCCGAGAGCTCGAACGGGTACTGACGCAGGATGGCGCGCGGGTTCGGCATGCGCAGGCGCTCGAGGACCGCGATCGACTCCTTCTCGATGGCCGCGCCACGCAAGCCGCGGTGCGCGGTCAGCACCTCGGACATCTGGCTCTGCACCGTGAACGACGGGTCGAGCGACGTCATCGGCTCCTGGAAGATCATCGAGATGCCCGCGCCGCGCACCTTGCGCAGCTCATCGACGCCGAGCTGGAGCAGCTCCTCACTCTCGAAGCGCATCGAGTCCGCGGACACGTAGCCCGGGGGCCTGGGGATCAGGCCGAGGATCGAGAGTGCGGTCACCGACTTGCCGCAGCCGCTCTCCCCCACGATGCCCGCCGTCTCGCCCGGGTAGATGTCGAGGTCCACGCCGTCCACGGCGTGGAACGAGATCCCCTCCGTGCGGAACTCGATCTTGAGCCCGCGAACGGAGAGCACCGCCGTCGCGGCCGGCGCCTGAGCGACGGCCATCATGTCCGCATCTTCGGGTCGAGCGCGTCGCGCAGCCCGTCGCCCAGCAGGTTGAAGCCGACCACCACGATCGTGATCACGATCCCCGGGATGAACATCTGGTGCGGGGAGCTGAACATGTAGTCGCGGGAATCGGCGAGCATCGCGCCCCACTCGGGCGTGGGCGGCAGGATGCCGAGCCCGAGGAAGGAGAGCGCCGACGCCGAGAGGAGCACCGACGCCATGCGCAGGCTCGCCGCGACGGTGAGCGGGCCGACGGTGCCGGGCAGGATGTAGCGGACCATGATCGAGACGTTCGACTCGCCGATCGCGCGCGCCGCCTCGACGTACTCCAGCTCGCGCAGTCCGAGCACCAGCCCGCGCATGAGCCGCGCCAGGCCGGGCAGCGAGGCGATCGCGATCGCGAGGATGATGTTGGCGAAGCCCGCGCCGAGCACTGCCACGATCGTGATCGCCAGCAGGATCCCCGGGAAGGCGAGCAGAATGTCCACGATGCGCATCGAAACGTCGTCGACCCAACCACGGAAGAAGCCGGCGACGACACCCCACGCCACGCCGAAGAACAGGGCGAACCCGATCACCGAGACCTGGATCTGGAACGAGGTCCGAGCGCCGTAGATGATCCGGCTGAGGGTGTCGCGCCCCAGGGCGTCGGTGCCCAGCCAGTGCTCCGGA
>VGPA01000212.1 GCA_016875665.1 Chloroflexota bacterium
GCGCGTCCGAGCGTCGGACAGGCGATCATCCAATTCCGCAGGGACAAGTCGATCGAGGAGGCGCTGCTGGTGCTCGAGGCGCTCGAGGCCGAGCAGCGCGGACTGGAAGGCCTCCTCGAAGGCACCGTCCCGCGCCGCACCGGCCCGGGAGCCGGAGGAGGAGCACCGCTCTACTAATGGGCGAGCGACGAGCGGCTCTGCCGCGAGGAGCGAGTCGAGGCGGAGCCTGCTCCAGCGAAGTCGAGCGAGGAAAGAGATGAACGCCGAAGAAGCGCGGGCGAAGATCCGCGCGAAGATGCCCGGCCTACGGGCCGACCTGGAGCGGCTGATCCGCATCCCGTCCAAGAGCGCGGCCGGCAACGACCCGGCCCAGCTCGCCCGCTCGGCCCGCGCGACGGCCGAGATCCTGGAGGCCTCCGGCGCGAAGGCGCGCGTCGTCGACCTCCCCGGCGCGCTGCCCGCGGTCGTCGGCGAGGTCGCCGGACCGGCCGGAGCGCCGAAGGTGCTCCTCTACGCCCATCACGACGTGCAACCGGAGGGGCCGCGCGAGGCGTGGCGCTCCGACCCCTACGAGCCGGTCGAGCGCGACGGGCGCATCTTCGGGCGCGGCTCGGCGGACGACCGGGCCGGCATCCTCACGCATGCGGCCGCGCTGCGTGCGTGGGATGGCAGGCCGCCGGTGAGCGTCGCGCTGTTCATCGAGGGAGAGGAGGAGTCCGGCTCGTCCAACCTGCGCCGCTTCCTCGAGCAGGAGCGCGCGCTGCTCGACGCGGACGTCGTGGTCCTCGCCGACTCCTCCAACTGGCGAGTGGGGCAGCCCGCGCTCACCACGAGCCTGCGCGGGGTCGTGAACTGCACGGTCGAGGTGCGCACCGCGGACCACGCCGTGCACAGCGGCCAGTACGGCGGGCCGCTGCCCGACGCGCTCACCGCGCTGTGCCGCCTGCTCGCGACCCTGCACGACGAGCGCGGCACCGTGGCGGTGCCGATCGCGACGCGCGCCGACCACGATCCGCTCGACCTGACCGAGGACGAGGTGCGCGCCTGGGCCGGTACACGTCCGGGCGTGCGGCTGATCGGCGAGGGCTCGCTCACCGCTCGCCTGTGGCGCCGCCCCGCGATCGACGTGATCGGCATCGACGCGCCGACGGTCATGGGCGCGTCCAATCAGCTCGTCGCGATCGCCCGCGGGCGTGTCAGCATGCGCATTCCGCCGGGCGAGGACCCGGCGGCGGCGTACCGCACCCTCGAGCGCTTCCTGCTCGAAAAGGCGCGGACCGCGGCGTGGGGCGCCGAGGTGAAGGTCTCCGACCCGCAGCTCGGGCGCCCGTACGACCTGCCGACCGGCGGCCGCGCGTACGCGGCGTATCAGGCGGCGACGGAGGCGGCTTGGCGCAGGAAGCCGCTCGGCATCGGCATGGGCGGGAGCATCCCGTTCCTCGCCGACTTCGCCGAGCTGTTCCCCAGGGCCGAGCTGCTCGTCACCGGCGTCGAGGACCCCGAGTCGAACGCGCACTCCGAGAACGAGAGCCTCCATCTCGGCGAGTTCGAGAACGGCTGCGTGGCGGAGGCGCTCTTCCTGGAGGCGATGGCGCGAGCATGACCGCGACCGTGCTCTTTCTCACACTTCGCCCCTCTTGACGCCGCGCCGCCGGGCGGCGCACAGTGCGGCCACAACAGGTCACCTCGTTAGGTGAGGCGGCTGCACGGACACAAGCCGCTGACCCCTCGCTTCGAGAGAAGCCCCGGGTCAGGACAGGTCTTCCCGGCATAAGGGTTGACCCAAAGCGGCTGGCGCGGGCCATACGCCGTGCAGTGCCGAAGCTCGACGAGCGGAGGTGCAGCATGATCGAGCGGATCGACCCCGACGTCCGTAGCCGCCTCGACGACGCGCTCGCCCGCCGCGATGCCCGCGAGATCGAGGATCTGCTCCGGGACCTGCGCCCCGAGTCGCTCGAGTCGCTCTTCCGGACGCTCGGCGACGAGTACGCCGCGGACGTCGTCGCCGAGCTCGACCCCGCCGTCGCCGCCGATCTGCTGCTGCGCCTCTCCAGCCCCGCCGCGGCGGACGTGCTCCAGGAGCTGCCGCCGGACGAGGCGACCGACGTCGTCGGCGAGCTGTCGGCGGCGAACCGCGACCTCGTGCTGGCCGAGATGGAGCCGGAGGAGGCCGAGGACGTCCGCGAGCTCCTCGCCTACGAGCCGGACACCGCCGGCGGCCGGATGACGAACCAATTCCACGCCATCCGCGAATCGCAGACGGCCGGCGAGGCGCTCGAGCAGCTGCGCCGCGAGGGCGAGGAGCAGGGCGAGATCGTGTCCTACGTCTACGTGACCGACCTCCAAGAGCACCTCGTCGGCGTCGTGCGCCTGCACGACCTGGTCACCTCGCCGCTGGACCGCCGGATCGGCGAGATCACCCGCCGCGAGGTCGTGCGCCTGAGGACGACCGACGACCAGGAGTCGGCCGCGCGCCTGCTGCGCGACCGCGGCCTGCTCGCCCTGCCGGTCGTGGATCAGGCCGACCGGCTCGTCGGCATCGTGACCGCCGACGACATGGCGACCGTCCTCGAAGAGGAGGCGAGCGAGGACATCGAGCGGCTGGGTGGGTCGCAGCCGCTGGAGGAGCCGTACCTCTCGGCGAGCATCTGGCACCTGTTCCGCAAGCGGATCGTCTGGCTGCTCGTCCTGTTCGTCGCCTCCGCCTACACGGGCAACGTGCTCCAGGCATACGAGGACGAGCTGATCCGGGTCGTGGCGCTCACCTTCTTCATCCCGCTGCTCATCGGAACCGGCGGCAACACCGGCTCGCAGACCGTGTCCATGCTGGTCCGCGCGATGGCCCTCGGCGAGGTGCGCCTGCGGGACATCGGCCGCGTCGTCGCGCGCGAGATGACGGTCGCGCTCCTGCTCGGGGCCACCGTCGCCGCGGCGACCTACGGCCGCGCGTGGACGCTGGGGGTAGGGCAGGAGCTCGGGCTCGTGGTCGCGCTCACCGCGGTGGCGGTGGTGCTGTGGGCCGCGCTCGTGGCGGCGGTGCTGCCGCTGGTGCTCCAGCGCCTGCGCATCGACCCGGCCGTGGCGTCGGCCCCCTTCAT
>VGPA01000213.1 GCA_016875665.1 Chloroflexota bacterium
CGACGCGGTTCTCGTCGGCACCGCACTGGTGCGCGCCGCCGATCCGGCGCCGGTCATTCGCGAGCTCGCGGGTGCGCGCCGCGGGGCGCTCGCGCGATGACGGAGGGCCGCGGGCGCTTCGGCGAGTTCGGCGGGCAGTACCTGCCCGAGACGCTGATGCCCGCGATCTTCGAGCTCGAGCGGGCGTGGGACGAGGCGCAGAAGGACGCGGGTTTCAAAGCGGAGCTCGACCGCCTGCTGCGCGACTACGTCGGCCGGCCGACGCCGCTCACCGACGCCACGCGCCTCGCCAAGGCGGTCGGCCTCCGGCGCGTGCTGCTCAAGCGCGAGGACCTCGCCCATACGGGCGCCCACAAGATCAACAACGCGATCGGCCAGGCGCTCCTCGCGCGGCGCATGGGCAAGCGGCGGATCGTCGCGGAGACCGGGGCGGGGCAGCACGGCGTCGCGACCGCGACCGTGTGCGCGCTGCTGGGGCTGGAGTGCGTCGTGTACATGGGCACGCTCGACATCCAGCGCCAGGCGCCCAACGTCTTCCGCATGAAGCTGCTCGGTGCCGAGGTCCGCGAAGCGTCGTCGGGCAGCCAGACCCTGAAGGACGCGATCAACGAGGCGATCCGCGACTGGGTCACGAACGTCCGCACCACCTACTACCTGCTCGGCTCGGCGATGGGCCCGCACCCCTATCCCACCATCGTGCGCGAGCTCCAGCGGGTGATCGGCGCGGAGGCGCGCGCGCAGTCGCAGGCCCTGCTCGGGCGTCTGCCCGACCTGGTCAGCGCGTGCGTGGGCGGCGGCTCGAACGCGATCGGGATGTTCGCGGCGTTCCTCGACGACGCCGGCGTCGCCTTGCGCGGCGTCGAGGCCGCGGGCGAAGGCGTCGCGACCGGAAAGCACGCCGCGACGATCACCGCCGGCAGCGTGGGCGTCCTCCACGGGGCCAAGACGCTGGTGCTCCAGGACGAGGCGGGGCAGATCATCGAAGCGCACTCGATCTCGGCCGGTCTCGACTATCCGGGGGTCGGCCCGCAGCACGCGGCCCTCGCCAAGAGTGGCCGCGCCGTGTACGTGTCGATCACCGACCAGGAGGCGCTCGACGCCGTGTCCCTGCTCGCCCGCACCGAGGGCGTCATCTGCGCGCTCGAGAGTGCCCACGCCATCGCCGACCTGCACCGTCTCGGCGCGGAGGACGGCGACCGTGACGTCGCCGTCTGCCTCTCGGGACGCGGCGACAAGGACCTCGACACGATCATCAAGCGGCTCGGAAAATAGGCCGGTGCCGGCTGCCATCGTGACGGGTCTCCAGCGGATCGCGCGCGCGTTCGCGCAGGCGAAGGCGGAGCACCGGCTCGCGGTCGTCCCGTACCTGACGGTGGGCTACCCGGACCGCGCGTCGACCAGGGGGCTGCTCGCCGCGGCGGTGGCGGGCGGTGCCGACGTCATCGAGCTGGGCGTCCCGTTCTCGGACCCGCTCGCCGACGGCACGACCGTCCAGCGTGCGAGCGAGGTCGCGCTCGCGCACGGCGTCACGCTCGCCGACTGCCTGGCGGAGGCGAAGGCGATCGTGGACGGGTACGACATCCCGGTCGTCCTGATGGGGTACACGAACTCACTGCTCCGCTACGGTTTCGCGCGCGTGGCCGACGACGCACGCGCGGCCGGGGTCGCGGGCGTGATCGTCGTGGACCTGCCGGTTGAAGAAGCGGGACCGCTGGACGCCGCGCTGGTGCCGGCCGGGATCGCGCGGATCGAGCTGCTCGCGCCCACCACGACCGAGGACCGCATCGCGCGCATCGCCGGCGCGGCGCGCGGGTTCGTGTACTGCGTCTCGCTCACGGGTGTGACCGGCGCCCGGACCGAGCTGCCGCCGGACGTCGGGGCGTTCGTCGGCCGGGTGCGCGCGAAGGCCGCGGTGCCGGCGGTGCTCGGTTTCGGCATCTCCACGCCCGAGCACGTCGCGTCGCTGCGCGGTGTGGTCGACGGCGTGGCCGTCGGCAGCGCGGTGATCAACGTGGTCACGAACGCCGCGCCGGCCGCCCGCGCGGAGGCGCTCCGCACCTACGTCGCGTCGCTCGTGGCAGCCGGTCGCTCCTGATGCGCGTGCAGGGTGTCCGCGGCGCCACCACGGTCTCGCGCAACGACCGGACCGAGATCCTGGCCGCGACGGAGGAGCTGCTCCACAAGCTCATCGAGCTCAACGGGATCCGCGCCGAAGACCTCGTGTCGGCGTTGTTCAGCGTGACCGCGGACCTGAACGCCGAGTTCCCGGCGGTCGCCGCCCGGGCGCCGGGCATCGCCTGGACCGAGGTCGCGCTCCTCAACGCCGTCGAGATCGACGTACCCGGGAGCCTGCGCCGGTGCATCCGTGTGCTGCTGCACTGGAACACGGCGAAGACGCAAGGCGAGGTGCGCCACGCCTTCCTGCACGGCGCCCGCTCGCTCCGCCCGCTCTGGGCGATCGACCTCCCCGGCGACCCGCCTCGGGAGGCTTGATGCGCGTCGCCGTCGCGGGGCTCGGCCTGATCGGCGGGTCTCTTGCCCTGGCGCTGCGGGACACTCACTCCGTCACCGGCTGGTCGCCTTCAGCGTCCACGCGCGCGCTCGCGGCGAAGGCGAGGCTCACCGTCGTGGACTCGCTCGAGGCGCTGGTTCCCGCCGATGCCGTCGTCGTCGCCGCCCCGCTGGACGAGGTCGTTCCGACGCTCGAGCGGCTCGTCCCGCGTGCGGGGAGCGCGGTGCTGCTCGACGTCGGATCGCTCAAGGGCCCGGTCGCCGCCTTCGCGGAGCGCGCGCCCGCCGGTGCGCGGATCGTGGGCGGCCATCCCATGGCCGGCACGACCCAGACCGGCTTCGCCGCCGCCGACGCCGATCTCTTCCGCGGCCGCCCGTTCCTCCTGGTCCCCACCGCGCGCTCCGACGAGAACGCCCTCGCCCTCGCCGGCGATCTCGCGCGCGCCGTCGGCGCGGTGGTCACGGTCATCGGCGCGGCGGAGCACGACCGCATCGTGGCCGCTCTGTCCGCCCTGCCGCTCGCCGTCGCCAGCGCGCTCGCGCGTACGGGCGCGGACGCCGCCGGTGCCGCGCTGGCG
>VGPA01000214.1 GCA_016875665.1 Chloroflexota bacterium
GCGCGCCCTGCTCGACCGCCCGGCGCTGCGCGCGGCGCTCGCTCCGGGCGGCGTCGTGGTCCTGCGGGCCCATCGCAAGGGCGCCCCGGACCTCGCGGGGGTCTGCCGCGTGGTCCGCGAGCGCGTCATCGGTGAGGAGGTGCTGCGAATCGTGGAGTACGATGCGACCACGAAGGAGGGGTCGTAGTTGGACATCCAGTTCCTCGTCGAGCGCCTCGAAGCGCTCGTCGTCAACGCCAGGAAGGTTCCGATGACCTCGAGCATCGTGCTCGAGCAGGCTGCCGTGCTCGATCTGATCGACCAGCTCCGGGTCGCGATCCCCGAAGAGGTGAAGCAGGCCCGGCGCCTGAACCAGGACGCCGAGCGTGTGGTGTCGCGCGCCAAGGAAGAGGCGGAGGAGATCATGGCCGCCGCGCAGGAGCAGGCGGCCGTGCTCCTGCAGGATCAGTCGATCCTGCGCGAGGCTGAGTCGAGGGCCCAGGACACGCTGGACCGCGCGACCGGCAAGGCGGACGAGACGATGCGCGGCGCCGACCAGTACGCGGCAGACGTGCTCGTGCGCCTCCAGAGCGACCTCGAGAAGACGCTCTCCGTGATCGGCAAGAGCCTTGAAGTGCTCGAGGAGCGGCGCCCCGCCAAGACCGAGGCCTAAGTGCTGGTCAGCGTCGCGCCGCTCCTTCGCGAGGCCGTGGGCGCTCGCGAGTCGTACGACTTCGCGGAGTCGCCCATCGATCCGCACGGCGAGAACGCCGGCCTGCTCGAGGCGGGCGTGCGGGAGGTCGACGCGGTGCTGAACGGCACGCACACCGACCCCGGCATCTTCGTCGAAGGGAAGGCGAAGGCGTCTGTCGACGGCCAGTGCAGCCGGTGCCTCACGGCGATCGCCGTGCCCGTCGAAGCGGAGTTCGCCGAGCAGTACTACGTGACGCGGGACGTGATCTCGGGCGCCAGCCTGGACAATCCCGCGCCGGTCGACGCGAAGACCATCGGCTCGGACTTCCGCATCGACTTCACGCCGCTGCTGGCCGAAGAGCTGATCATCGCCACCCCGTTCGCCCCGCTCTGCCAGCCGGACTGCCGGGGCCTGTGCGAGGTTTGCGGCGAGGACCGAAACCAGCGCCCGCACCAGCACGAGGAAGCCGGCGATCCGCGGTGGGCCAAGCTCAAGGATCTGGAGGGGTTCCAGGCCGACCGCGACTAGAATGGAGGCGACCCACCCCCGCGAAGGAGTTCCCGATTTGGCCGGTCAACCCAAGAAGCGCACGCCGCACGCGGCCCAGGGCGACCGCCGCAGCCACCTGCGGCTGAAGGTGTCGTCGCTCTCGCCGTGCCCTCAGTGCAGGAATCCGAAGCCGGCGCACCAGGCGTGCCCGCACTGCGGCACCTACCGCGGCCGCCAGGTGCTCACGATCAAGGCGAGGAAGCCCAAGACCGCGACCCCCTAGTACTGTCTGGCTCCGGGTGCGTATCGCTGTCGACGCGATGGGCGGCGATCGTGCCCCGGACGAGATCGTCCGGGGCGCCTTGCTGTATCGATCCAGCGGAGGCCCGGCCGAGCTCGCGCTCGTGGGCCGGACCAAGGTCCTGAAGCCGCTCCTGGGCGGCAGCCATCCCGGGATCACGCTGGTCGAGGCCGCGGACGTCGTCGAGATGCACGAGCATCCGGCCAGCGCGCTCCGCCGCCGCTCGGGCACCTCGATCGGGGTCGCCACGCGCCTGGTCAAGGAAGGCGCGGCCGACGCGGTCGTCTCGGCGGGCAACACCGGCGCGACCGTCGCCGCCGCGCTGCTCACCCTCGGCCGGATCAAGGGCATCGACCGTCCCGCGCTCTGCGGGATGCTCCCGACCACGACCGGCCGCCCTGCCTGCATCCTCGACGTCGGGGCCACCGCGGACGCCGACGCCCGGAACCTGGTCGAGTACGCGGTGATGGCCTCGCGCTTCATGGAGCGCGTGCACGGCGTGGAGCGTCCGACGGTCGGGCTGCTGAACGTGGGCGAGGAAGAGGAGAAGGGCGACCGTCTCCGTCAGGAGACCCATACCCGGCTGAAGAGCGCCCGACTCAATTTCTACGGGAACGTCGAGGGGCGGGACGTCATGCGCGGCGTGACGGACATCGCCGTGTGCGACGGGTTCACGGGCAACGTGCTGATCAAGGGCCTCGAGGGCACGGTCGACGTGCTGCGCGACAGCATCCGCAACGACATCTTCGGCGGCGTCCTGGGGAAGGTCGCCTACCTGTTCGCCTCGCGGGGCGTCCGGAAGATGCGGGGTAAGCTCGACTACGACCCGTACGCCTCCGCGCCGCTCCTCGGCGTCGACGGAGTCGCGGTGGTCACCCACGGCCGCGCGCGGGCGAACATGATGCGCTGGGCGATCGTGGTCGCCGAGCGCGCGGTGTCGGGTGGCCTGATCCAGGCGATCGCCCGAAGCGCCGAGGCTGCCGTGTGACCAAGGTGGTGAAGGGCGGGCGGCATCCGGCGCGGCGCCTCGCCCTCCAGGCGTTGTTCGAGGTGGACTTCACTCGGGGCGACCCCCACGAGGTGTGGATGCGGGGCGCCTTCCGCGCCGGCCTGAGCGAGGACGCGGGCGCCTTCGCCTGGTCGCTCGTCTCGGGGGTGCTGGAGCACCGCCGCGCCCTGGATGGGGAGATCCATGCTCTCGCGCCGGAGTTCCCGATCGAGCAGATGCCCCGGATCGACCGGAACATCCTGCGCATCGCGCTCTACGAGCTCCGGATCTCGGGCGACGCCCCGGCGGCCGCGGTGATCGACGAGGCGGTCGAGCTGGCCAAGCTCTTCGGGTCGGACGCCTCGGCGAAGTTCGTGAACGGGGTGCTCGCCACGGCGGCCGGGGGCGGGCGGGCGCGGAGGGCGGATTGACGCCCTGAGCGGACTTCCGTGACACTTTGGCGGGTCGGCCGTGCGGGCGTGCCGGCGGCCCAGCGGACCCAGCCTTAGGAGGTGCGCGTTGGCCCAGGCCGAGGTGTATGACCGCCTCAAGAAGATCGTCGTCGAGCAGCTCGGCGTCGACGAGTCGGATGTGAAGCCCGAGGCGTCGTTCGTCGAC
>VGPA01000215.1 GCA_016875665.1 Chloroflexota bacterium
GAATTTCGGAGGTGCTGAGTTGGAGTGGGCTCGATCGAAGACCGGGCGGTCCTGGACGCCTTCGCTGAATCTGACCCGGCGCCGGTTGCTTCAGGCCGCCGGCGCGGGCGCGGTCGCCGGCGCGGCAATCGCCTGCGGCCCCGCGGCTCCTGCGGCAGCGCCAGAAGCGCCGAAGCTGACTCCGCGGCGCGGAGGAACGCTCACCTTCGCCAACAGCTCAGATGTGGTCGGCATCGACCCCGCCTACGTCGGCGGGACGGTGAGCCAGATTCCGATGTCCATGATCTACCAGCAGCTCGTCACCTTCACGCCCGAGGTCAAGCTGAAGCCGGTCCTCGCGACGAGCTGGGAGGCGAACGACAAGGTCTGGACCTTCCAACTGCGACGGGGCGTGATGTTCCACGACGGGACGCCTTTCAACGCCGCCGCGGTGAAGGCGCACTTCGATCGGCTCCTCGGCCCCGAGCGGCCCACCGGGCGCGGGTCCTTCGCTCCGGTCGTCGCCGCGGTCGACGCCGTCGGTGAGTACACGATCCGTTTCACGACCAACTCCCCTGAGGCGTTCTTCCTGGAGCTGCTTGCCGAGGGCGCGCCGAGCTTCATCCCGAGCCCGGCGGCGACGGCGAAGTTCGGCAAGGACCTCACCCGGAATCCCGTTGGGACCGGCCCCTTCCGCTTCGTCGAATGGGTCAAGGACGACCGGATCGTGGTCGAGCGCTTCGACGGCTACTGGGGTGAGAAAGCCTTCCTGGACCGGGTGGTCATCCGGCCGGTTCCGGAAGCGCAGGCGCGCGCCATCGGCATCGAGCGCGGCGACGTTCAGCTCGCGATACGCCTGAATCCTGAGCAGCTCGACGGCCTCCGGCAGAACCCGCGGGTCAGGCTCAGCGAGAAGTTGAGCTCGCGCACGCTGTTCATGGGGATGGCGAATCTCAAGAAGCCGTTCAGCGACGTGCGCGTGCGCCAAGCGCTGAACTACGCGATCGACAAGGAGACCATCGCGAAGAACCTCTACCTGGGACAGGCCGAGCCGCTGCCCGGGGCGCTGGCTCGGGGGGCGAGCGGCTACGCCGAAGTCCCCGGCTTCCCGTACGACCAGGCGCGGGCGAAACGCCTGCTGGCCGAGGCGGGCTACCCGAACGGGTTCACGACCAAGCTCGTCGGTCCCAAGGGCACGTATGTGAAGGACTTCGAGCTGCAGCAGGCGGTCCAGCAGCAATTGCGCCAGGTGGGTGTGAACGTGACGCTCGAGACGCTCGAGTACGCGAAGTGGCTCGAGCAGCTCGCTCTGGATCCCCGGACCACCCCGCTCGAGATGTGGCAGGACGCCGCAGGCGGCATCAATCCGGTGTCCGCGATTGACGGCCGGTACGGCTGCACTCGCTTCAGGCCGACCGCCGGCTTCAACACCGCCGGTGCGTGCATCCCGAGGGTCGATGCGCTGATCAAGGAAGCGGCGCTGACCATCGACGTCGCCAAGCGCAACGCCCTCCTCAAGGAGGCGCAAGAGCTGCTCACGCAGGACGCTCCCAGCCTCTGGCTCGTTCAAGTGAAGGAAACCGCGGCCATGAACGCCAAGCTCCATGACCCCGTGCACCTCTGGAACACGGTGCTGACGGTCGACGAACGCACCTGGCTTGAACCGTGAGCGGAGCCGCGCGTCGGGTCCAGCCCGACCGCGGCCTGGCGAAGCCACCATGCTCGGCGTGAGGAAGGGCCGCTAAGGCGACCGGTCGTCGCCCCCGGGGGAAAGAGCCGCTGTCACGGCGCGACTCCGTGAGTCCGGAGTCGCTCCTGGACGCGTTCCGCGGCCGGAGCATCGGCCCGTTCCGCGGTGGTCGTGTGGTCGCCGTGGCCGGAGACCCCGCGCAGCCGCACGTCTTCTACTTCGGCTCCACCGGCGGCGGAGTCTGGAAGACGACCGACGGCGGCGCGTACTGGGAGAACGTCTCCGATGGGTTCTTCGGTCGCGCTTCGGTCGGCGCGATCGCCGTCGCCCCGTCCGACCCGAACGTGTTGTATGTGGGCATGGGCGAGGCGTGCCTGCGCGGCAACGTCTCGCACGGGGACGGCGTGTACCGCTCGACCGACGGCGGACGATCCTGGCGGCACCTCGGCCTTGCGGACACGCGCCACATCGCTCGGATTCGGGTCGACCCACGCGACCCCGATCTCGTCTACGTGGCCGCGCTCGGCCACGCGCACGGCCCCAATCGGGAGCGCGGGCTCTACCGCTCGGGGGACGGCGGCGCGACCTGGCACCGCATGCTCTTCCACGACCAGCACACCGGCGCGGTCGATCTCTCGGTCGATCCGACCAATCCCCGCATCCTCTATTGCAGCCTCTACCGCGTGCACCGGACGCCCTGGACCGTTTCGAGTGGTGGGCCTGGCTCCGGCCTGTTCCGCTCGGAGGACGGCGGCACGACGTGGAGCGACATCAGTCGGGCGCCGGGTCTGCCGCGCGGCCTGCTCGGCCGCATCGGCGTCGCGGCGGCGCCGCGGGCCGGCCGCGTCTACGCGATCGTCGAAGCGGAGGACGGCGCTGTGTTCCGCTCGGACGACGGCGGGCGCAGTTGGACGCGGCGATCGGCGGACCGCGCGCTGCGGACGCGTCCCTTCTACTACCACCACATCTTCGCGGACCCCTCGGACGCCGAGACGGTGTGGGTCCTCAGTGACTCCTGCTGGCGCTCGATCGACGGTGGCGCGACGTTCAACTCGGTCTCCTTGCCGCACGGCGATCACCACGATCTATGGATCGATCCGCGCGACTCGCGCCGCATGATCGCCGGGAACGACGGCGGGGCGACGGTCAGTTTGGACGGCGGCGAAGGCTGGACGCCCCAGGACGGTCAGCCCACGGCGGAGATGTACCACGTCACGACCGACACATCCCATCCGTACCGCGTGCTCGGTGCGCAGCAAGACAACTCGACGATTTCCGTGCCGAGCCGTTCGGCGCTCACCGGGATCACCACCGCCGAAACCTACGCCGTGGGCGGCGGCGAATCCGGCTTCGTCGCGGTCCGCGCCGACGACCCGTCGACGGTGTACGCCGGCACG
>VGPA01000216.1 GCA_016875665.1 Chloroflexota bacterium
GTCGCCTGCTGCGCGGTCATCTTGCCGTCGGCGACCGCCTTGTCGATGCGGGCGTTCTCCGCCTGGACCATCGCGGCGATGAGGCCGTCGCGGGTCTTGCCGGCGGTGGCTGCCGCGACCTCGGCCAGGCTCTTGCCGGACGAGAGCTGCGTGCGGAGCGCGTCGAGCGTCATCCCGAGGTAGGCAGCCGCCGACTCCAGGTTCGCGCCGCGGCCGATGCCCGGGCCACGCGGCGGAAGCGCCGGACGCGCGGCCTCGAGTGCGGCCTTGACCGCGTCCGCCTGCGCCTGCGTGATGGTGCCCTTGTCGACGAGCCCCTTGAGGATCTCGGCGAGCTTCGCGCCGCCTTCCCTCTGCGCGATCGTCGCGATGCCGCTGACCGAGTCCGTGGCGGCCCCGGCGACGGCGCCGGAGACGAGCGCGCCACCGAGGATCCCCGCGAGTGCGATGCCGATGAACCGCTTGCGAGTGGCCATCTGTCCCTTCCCTTTCGTGCCTCGACCCCACTCTGGGGCCTTTCGATGTGGGTATCGCGGGAAGGGCGCAGTTGTGCCGGGTTGGGGGCGTCCTTTACGGAGTGCTGACGGTTGTGAGCGCTTCGTGCGGGCCGTGCGCGACTCGAACGCGCGAACCTGCTGCTTAGAAGGCAGCCGCTCTATCCAGCTGAGCTAACGGCCCGCCCTCAATTATTGGGCCTGCGCCGACACCGCTCACGCGAGCCGCGGCCGAAGCGGCCGAGGGGCGGATCAGCGGGCGACGTGAATCGGCGTGCCCGCTGCGACGAGGCAGGCCTCGCGGAGGATCTCGGCGAGCGTCGGGTGCGCGTGCACGGTCGCGATCAGATCCTCCACCGTGGCCTCGAGCCTGAGCGCAAGCGCCGCCTCCGCGACGAGCTCGCTCGCCAGCGGACCGGCGACGTGCACGCCGAGGATCCGGCCGGCGGGCCCCGTGACGAGCTTGAGCGTTCCGGCGCTCTCGCCGAGCGCGAGCGCGCGGCCCGACGCCGCGAACGGGTAGCGCACCGTCTTCACCGTGTCGCCGTGGCGCTCTTTCGCCTGTGCCTCGGTCAGACCGACCTGCGCCAGCTCGGGGTGCGTGTAGACGACGTTCGGGATCACCGTGTAGTCGATCGCGGCATCCTCGCCGAGGATGTCGTCGACGGCGACCTCCGCCTGGGTGGATGCGACATGCGCGAGCTTGGGCGCACGCTCGTCCCCGACGCAGTCGCCGATGGCCCAGATACCGGGGACGCTCGTGCGCATGCGCTGGTCCACCGTGATCCCGAGCCGCGTCACGGCGAGCCCGGCGCCTTCGACGCCGGCGAGGCTTGCGACGCGCCCGGCGCCAAGCAGCACCTCGTCGGCTTCGAACGACTTCGTCTCGCCCCCGATCTCCGCCTCCACGGTGACGGCGGCGCCCGAGCGCCGGACGGCGCTGACCCGGGCGCCGGTATGAACCATGACGCCCTTGCGGCCGAGCTCGCGCAGGACGATCCGCACGAGATCCCCGTCGCCGAAGGCGAGCGCCTGCGGGAGCATCTCGAGCACGGTCACCTGGGTGCCGATCTCCGCGAAGAAGGTTCCGAGCTCCATGCCGATCGCGCCGGCGCCGATGACGACGAGGCGGGCGGGCGCCTTCGCGAGCGCGAGCGCCCCGGTCGAGTCGAGCGGACGCGCCTCGGCCAACCCCGCGATCGGGGGGACGGACACCGTCGAGCCCGTCGCGACGATCACCGACCTCGCGAGCACGCGCGAGGTGCCGGAGGCGCCGCGGACCGTGATCCTGCCCGGCCCCTCGAGGGTCCCCTCGCCCCGGACGAGCGCGATCTTGCGCACGGCGAAGAGCTGCTCGATGCCCCCGACCAGCTGCTTGACCACGGCGTCCTTGCGCGCGACCGCGCGCGCGAGGTCGAAGGACGCGCCCTGGACCGTGATGCCGTGCTCCGCGCCGTGCACCGCCGTGTGGAACGCGCGGCTCGAATCGAGCAGCGCCTTCGACGGGATGCAGCCGACGGTGACGCACGTCCCGCCGAGGCGGTCGCGCTCGACGACGGCGACACGCGCGCCCTTGACCGCCGCGCGCAGCGCGGCGACGTAGCCGCCGGGCCCGCCGCCGAGGATCGCGATGTCGTACGCGGACTCAGTCAATGCCGGTCACGCTAAGACGCTCCTCGGCCTCCCGCTCCAGCGGGTGCCCCCAGTAGCCGTGGTGGCGCAGGAGCCGCAAATACACGGGCAGGAACGCGAGGCCGAGCCGCTCGTACTGCCTGACGTGCCGGAGCTCGTGCCGCCAGATCGCCGGGCTCGGCTCGGCGGTGCTCACGATGACGTGGCCGAACGTGATCGCACCGAAGCCGCGCCGGGTGAGCACCCAGTGGGCGAGCCCGGCGTCGCTGACATAGAGGAAGCAACCGTCGCGGAACCGTGGCCGGGCGAACGAGAGCAGGCCCAGCACGTGCCCGATCGCGTCGGCGTGGTGCCGCACCGCCGTCCCCAACACCGGGGGCAGCCTACCGGGTCAGAGCCCGAGGTAGAGCGCCGCGGCCGGCAGGTTCAGCACCAGGTCGTAGGTCCCGACCACGACGAGCAGGACCCCCGCGAGCCGCAGGAGGAGCGGCCCGCGGCTCGCCATGGCACGCGCGATCGCCGCCCGGGCCGCACCGGTCAGCGTCGCGAGCACGAGCAGCGGCGTGCCGAGCCCCAGTCCGAACGCGAGGAAGAACTGGAGGCGGGACACGACCGTCTCCGCGCCCAGCGAGAGGCCGAAGACGCTCACCGCGAGCGGGCCGGTGCAGGGCAGGGTCATCGGCCCATAGAGCAGCCCGTAGACGAACGCCATGCGCAGCGGACCGCCCCCGCCGGACGGCGCGGAGGCGGCCAGGCGCGCGAAAGGCTGCCGGCCGAGCGCGAGCGCGGCGCCGAGGGCGATCACCGCGGCATCCGCGAGCGGCGTCACGAGGACCAGGACCGAACCCAGCGCCAGGGACAGCGCCGTCACCGCGCCGCCGACGGCGAGCATCGCGACGAGCACGCCGGCGAGCACGACCGCCCCGATGAGGGGGGC
>VGPA01000217.1 GCA_016875665.1 Chloroflexota bacterium
TGGGGTCGAGGTTGGTGGAGAAGATGATCAGCATGTCGAACGGGATTTCGATCTTCTTGCCGGTCTTGAGCGTGAGGTAGTCCACCCGCTTCTCGAGCGGCACGATCCAGCGGTTCAGGAGGTCGCGGGGCGAAACCCGCTGCCGACCGAAGTCGTCGATCATGAAGAACCCGCCGTTCGCCTTCATCTGGAACGGCGCCTCGTAGAGCTTGCCGGTGTCCTCGTAGATGAGGTCGAGCATCTCGAGCGTGAGCTCTCCTCCGGTCACCACCACCGGACGCTTGGTGATCGCCCAGCGGTGGTCGAAGCGCATGCGGTCGGCGGTGGCCTGGTCGACCGCCGGCTTGTGATAGACCTCGTCGTGAACCTTGACGACCTGGCCGTCGACCTCGACGGCGTACGGCAGGACCACTTCCCCCTTCAGGAGCGACACCATGATGTCGGCGATCATGGTCTTGCCGTTGCCGGGCGGGCCGAACAGGAAGATCGACCGGTCCGAGTTCACCGCCGGGCCGAGCTCGGCGACGGTCGTGCGCGACAGGACCATGGTCGAGAAGGCCTTACTGACCTCCTCCATGCGTCACGGAGATGCCCTGGATCGTCTGCCGCCGCACGGCCGCGACATACGCGGCGAGCGTCACGGGCGCGCGGCCCACGTAATGGCTCCGCTCGAGCGCCTGGAGCGCCTTCTCCGCGCCCTTGTCCACGATCGTGTAGAGGTACGACGCGGCCGAGAGGCCGCTGCCGCCCTTGATCTCGACGAGCCGCTCGCCCTTGAGCCGCTCCATGACCTTGTCGACGACGTTCTGGATCGGCAGCCCGAGATGCCACGCGATCTCGGCGAGCGTCATCTGGCCGCGCAGGTAGAGGGTCTTCAGAGCGAGGTCGGCGAGCAACGCGAGCGTGAGTCCGGTCTGCTCGAGGGTGGCGGGCTCCGGCGGGAGCGGGATGCTCACCGGGGGCGCGGCCTGCTGCGGCGGCGCCACCATCACTGCGGCGGCAGCATAGCCTCGAACTCGTCCTCGGTGACCACCTTCACGCCGAGGGCGTTCGCGCGTTCCAGCTTCGAGCCGGCCTTCGGTCCGGCGACGACGAGGTCCGTCTTGGCGCTCACCGAGCCCGCGGGCTTGCCCCCGAGCGACCGCACCAGCTCCTCCGCTTCCTCCCGCGAGCGGCGGACGAGCGTTCCGGTGAAGACGACCGTCTTCCCGTCGAGGAGCCCGCCGCTCGGAGCCACGGCTGCCGGCGGCGGCAGGATCGGCGCCACGCCGGCGCGGACCAGCTTGTCCAAGAGCGCGGTCATCTCGTCGCTCGCGAGCGCGGTGACGATGGATTCCGCGACCGCACCTCCCACTCCGGGGATCGCCTGCAGCTCCTCGGCCGATGCCGCACGCAGCGCACCGAGCACGGCCTCGAGGCCGGCATCGGCGGGGACCCGGACGGCGAGCCAGCGCGCGAGGTCGACCGCGGTCGCCTCGCCCACGTGGCGGATGCCGAGCGCGAACAGGATCCGGGCGAGCGGCCGGCGCCTGGCCTCCTGGATGCGGTCGAACAGGTTCTGGGCGCTCTTTGGGCCGAAGCGCTCGAGCGTGAGCAGCTGCTCCTTGGTGACGAAGAAGATGTCGGCGGGATCCGCGACGTAGCCGCGGGCCTGGAGCTGCTCGATCGCGGCCCAGCCGGCACCCTCGATGTCCATCGCGCCACGCGACACGAAGTGCCCGATGCGCTGCCCGCTCTTCGCCGGGCACGACGGGTTCGCGCAGCGGTAGGCGACCTCACCCTCGAGGTGCTCGACCGGGCCGTCGCAGACCGGGCAGCGGTCGGGCATCGCGAACTCCGGGTAATCGCGCCGGCGGTCGCGCGCCTCGTGGTCCACGCGCACGACCTCGGGGATCACGTCGCCCGCGCGCTGGATGACGACCCGGTCCCCGACGCGGACGTCGAGGCGGCGCACCTCGTCCAGGTTGTGCAGCGTCGCGTTGCGGATCACCGTGCCGCCGACGAAGACGGGTTCGAGAGCCGCGACCGGCGTGAGCGTGCCCATGCGTCCGACGTAGATCCGGATGTCGCGGATCGTCGTGGAGCCCTGCTCGGCCGGGAACTTGAACGCGATCGCCCAGCGCGGGCTGCGGGCGACGAACCCGAGGCGCTCCTGGTCGCCGACGTCATCGACCTTCACCACCACGCCGTCGGTGCCGTACTCGAGCGTCTCGCGCCTGCGCTCCCACTCGGCGAGGAACGCGAGCGCGCCCTCGATGCCGTCCACCCGCCGCCACGTGGGGTTCACGCGCAGCCCGAGCGCCGCGAGCCGCTCGAGGAGCTCGTGCTGCGAGCGCACCTCGAGACCCGCCGCGGAGTACGCCCACATCGCGAGCCCGCGCTTGGCGGTGGCCGCGGGGTCGATCTGCCGCACCGCGCCGGCCCCGGCGTTGCGCGCGTTGGCGAACGGGGGCTCCCCGCGCGCGATGCGCTCCTTGTTCGTCGCCGCAAACGCGCTCGTTGGGATGTAGACCTCGCCGCGGACGTTGATGCGCCCCGCCACCGGCTCCCTCAGGCGGAGCGGGATGCTCTTCACTGTCCGCAGATTCGCCGTGACCTCTTCGCCCGTGAAGCCGTCGCCTCGCGTCGCGCCGCGCACGAGCCGTCCGTCCTCGTACGTGAGATCCACGGCCAGCCCGTCGATCTTCAGCTCGCACACGTACGCGATGTCGTCGCGGCCGAGCCCCTTGCGCACGCGCTGGTCGAACGCGCGGAGCTCGGCCTCGTCGAAGGCGTTCGAGAGGGAGAGCATCGGCCGCTCGTGCTCGACCGGGGCGAAGCGCGTGGATGGCGCGCCGCCGACGCGCTGCGTCGGCGAGTCCGGCGTCACGAGCTCCGGATGCGCGGCCTCGAGGTCCTGCAGCTCGCGGAAGAGCCGGTCGTACTCGGGGTCCGAGAGCACCGGCCGGTCGAGGACGTGGTAGTCGTGGTTCGCCTGCTCGACCTTCGCGCGGAGCTCGGCCAGGCGCGTGCGCGGATCGGCGGGCATCACCAGCCGCA
>VGPA01000218.1 GCA_016875665.1 Chloroflexota bacterium
TCCTGGGGCTCGACCTCGAGCGCGACGCCGCCGCGGCGATCCCGCGCCAGCGTCCGGGACGGCGCGCCTGGCCGGTCATCGCGTCCCCGCGCGAGGTGCGCGACCGGCGCGGCGACCTCCCGACCCGGTCGTGGACCGTGGCCCTCACCGTGCAGGACCATCCCGACGACGTCGCGCGCGCGGTGTCCAGCGTGCTGCGGCATCTGCCCGCGGACGGCGAGGTCCTCATCCTCGACCAGTCCTCCGCGGTCGAGTCCGCGGCCCGGATCCACGCGCTCGCCGGCGAGGATGCGCGCGTGCGCGCGATCTTCGCCGACCGCGACCTCGGCGAGGGCGCCGGGCGGAACGCGCTCCTGCGCGCGGCGCGTGGGGCGTACCTCCTGCAGCTCGACGCCTCGGTCGAGCTCACCGGCCACCTGCTGGACGCGCTCGAAGAGGCCCTCCGCCCGACGCGGACGGCCTTCGCCGGTCCGTGGGGCCTGCGCACCGACGACCTGAAGGACTTCCGGGAGGTCACCTCGGGCGACGTGGAGGCGATTCAGGGCTACTGCCTCGCGTCCCGCCGCGAGACCGTGCTCGCGCTCGGCGGTTTCGACGAGCGCTTCCGCTTCTACCGCAACCTCGACATCGCCCTCTCGCTGGCGGCGCGCGAGCGCGGCCTCGATCTCGTCGCCGTCGGCGAAGGGTTGGCCGTCCGGCACGAGCACCGCGCGTGGGAGGCCCTGCCCGAGGCCGAGCGCGAGAAGCGCAGCAGGCGGAACTTCGACCGCGTGTACCGCCGCTTCCACGAGTCGGCCGTCATGCTCGGCAACCGCGTTCCGCACACGCATTGAGCGCCGGTCGGATCGTGCTCGCCGGATCGGGCGAGTTCACGCACACAATGCGCGAGACCGACTTCGCGCTCCTTGGCGACTTCGCCCCGCGCGCCGCGCGCGTCGCGATCGTGCCGACCGCCGCCGGGCTCGAGGACACGCCGCCGCGCTGGGCCGAGCGGGGGATCGCGCACTTCCGCGCGCTCGGTGGCGATCCGTTCGCGGTGATGGTGCTCGACCGCGCGTCGGCGCGGGATCCGCGCCACGCCGCCGCGGTCGCGAGTGCCGACCTGATCTATTTCTCGGGCGGGGATCCCGGCCAGGCCGTGGAGGCGCTCGCGGGCACTCCGTTCTGGGACGCGGTGCGCGCGCGCTGGGCGGCGGGGGCCACCATCGCCGGGTCGTCCGCGGGGGCCATGATGCTGGGCGAAGCGACGTTCGTCCCGCGCGATCCCGACCCCGCGACCGGCATGCCGCGCGATGTCACCGTCCGCGCGGCCCTCGGGCTCGTGCCCGGCATCTTCGTCTTCCCGCACTTCGATGCGATCCCCGAGGACGTCCTCGCCGGATGGACGCGCCTATGGCCCCCGGGCCTGCGCCTCCTCGCGATCGATGAGGACACCGCGCTCGTCTCGGGTGAGGAAGGGTGGACGGTGCGCGGCGCGGGACGCGCGCTCGTGCTGCGCGATCCGCGCGACCGCCGCGTGTTCGGCGACGGCATGACGATCGACGAGCGCGTGCTGGCCGCGCCTAGACTCGGGCAAGATGGCTGACCTGCAACCCACGGTCGTGGTGACCGGCATCGGCATGATCACGCCGCTCGGGGCGTCGCTCGACAAGAGCTGGGAAGGCCTCCGCAGCGGCCGCAGCGGGATCGGGCCGATCACACGCTTCGACGCGAAGGACCTCGACACGAAGATCGCCGGCGAGGTCCGCGACTTCGATCCGCTCGACTACATGGACCGCAAGGAGGTCAAGCGCGCGGACCGCTTCGCCCAGTTTGCCGTGGCGACCGCCAGTCAGGCGCTGAAGGACGCCTCGCTTTCGATCACCGAGGCGAACGCGCCGCGCGTCGGCGTGCTTTGGGGATCGGGGATCGGCGGCGTCGAGACCCTCGTCGAGAACGTGCTGGCGCACCAGAGGGACCCGCGGCGGATCTCGCCGTTCATGATCCCGATGATGATCGTCGACATGGCGGCCGGCGAGATCGCGATGAAGTTCGGCCCCAAGGGCCCCAACCTCGCCACGGTTTCCGCGTGCGCGTCGAGCGGCCACTCGCTGGGTACGGCGCTCGACGTCCTGCGCCGCGGCCAGGCCGATGTGATGCTCGCCGGCGGATCCGAAGCCGGGCTGATTCCCGTCGCCATCGGGGCGTTCGGCGCGATGCACGCGCTCTCGCGGCGAAACGAAGCGCCGGAGAAGGCGTCGCGGCCGTTCGACAAGGAGCGCGACGGTTTCGTCTTCAGCGAGGGAGCCGCGTGCCTGGTTCTCGAGACGCTCGAGCACGCTCGCGCGCGCGGCGCGCGGATCATCGGCGAGGTCGCCGGCTACGGCGCCACGGCGGACGCGCACCACGTGACCGCTCCACCGCCCGGCGGCACGGGCGCGGTCAAGGCCATGCGCATGGCCCTGGCGGACGCGGGCGTCACCCCGGAGCAGGTCGGCTACGTCAACGCCCACGGCACGTCGACCCCGGCGAACGACGGGGCGGAGACGGCCGCGCTCAAGGCGCTCCTCGGCGACCACGCGCGCCGGGTGCCGGTGTCCTCCACCAAGTCGATGACCGGGCACACCCTGGGCGCGGCGGGCGCCATCGAGGCGGCGATCTGCCTCCTCGCGATGCGCGACGGCATCCTGCCGCCGACGATCAACCAGGAATTCCCCGATCCCGACTGCGATCTCGACTACGTCCCCAACACCGCGCGCCGCGCCGCGGTCGACGTTGCCCTCTCGAATTCGATGGGGTTCGGCGGGCACAACGTGGCCCTCGTGCTGCGGCGGCTCGCGGCATGACCGACGCCCGCAAGGCGCGCGGCGAGGTGAACGCACTCGTCGGCGAGCTCCTCGAGCGGCTCGCGTCGTCGGGGGTGCGCGATCTCGAAGTGCGCCGCAACGGGATCCGAGTCCGCGTCTCACGCGCGGCGCAGGTCGGTACGCCCGTGGCCCCCGTGCGCCAGTCCGCGGC
>VGPA01000219.1 GCA_016875665.1 Chloroflexota bacterium
CTACGGCGCCGGCATGATCTATCTGAAGCTGCGCCAGGCGGGCGAGCGGGTCAACCACAAGCGCGTGGACCGGCTCTACGCGGAGGCCCGCCTGCAGGTGCGCCGTCGGCGGCGCAAGTGCGCATTCCGGCCAAGCTGAACGCCGATTCCGAGGATGCTGAACGCAGATTCCGGGCAAGCCGTACACGCGTCGGAGCGCAGCGACGGTCAGTAGCGGTCTCCTGATCCTCCTTGGGGCCGTGCGGCCTCGGTCATCTTACCGTCATCGTGTGTCGTCAGGCGTAGGCAGGATGTCCTGCGGGTGCTCGTCGGCGTGCCCACGGGGCCAGCCGCGGGCGTGTGGATGCCGACGAGCGCCCCCTCGTGGCTCAGGGCTCCGGCTCCCGACGCCCGCGTCACTTGCCGTCCTTCTTGCGTCGGACGTCTGGGTCGCGCATGGTCGGTCCCTTGAGCGTGAGCCGATGCGCGCGATGGAGCAGGCGGTCGCAGATGGCATCGGCGACGCTCGGTTCGCCAATCGCCGCGTGCCACGCGGTCGGCGGCAGCTGACTCGCAATCAGCGTGGCGCGGCGTTCGCTGCGATCTTCGATGACTTCGAGCAGGTCCCGGCGATCCGCGTCGGTGAGCGGGGCGAGGAGCCAATCATCGATCGCGAGCACGTCCAGCTTCGCGAGTCGGGCGAGGAGCCTTGCATAGGTGCCGTCGCCGCGGCTGACCACGAGCTCGTGGAGCAACCGGGGCGCGCGGACATACGTGGCGGTGAAGCCCTGGCGGCACGCGTTCTGGACGAAGGCGGACGCGAGCCACGACTTGCCGATGCCGGTCGGTCCCGTGATGAGCAGATTGTGGTGCTCGCGGATCCAGGCACCTGTGCCGAGACTGAGCACGACCTCGCGCGGGAGGCCGCGCGGGGTCGTGAAGTCGATGTCTTCCAGACACGCGGGATACCGCAGCTTCGCGTGACGCAGGCGTTGGGTGAGGCGGCGCTGTTCGCGCGCGGTCCATTCATGCTCGACGAGCAGGCCGAAGCGGTCCTCGAAACTCAGCTCGGCGTGCTGGCTGGAGCCGCGTTGGTCGGCAAAGGCCTGCGCCATCGCCGTCAGATGCAGGGCCTCGAGTTTCTCAATCGTGGGATGGGTCAGCATACGTGTCCTCGTAGTAGGTGGCGCCGCGGAGATTGGCGTGGTCCAGCGGCGGACGGGCAGGCGGCGCATCGAGCGGGAGCCGGTCCTGCTGGGTGAGAAGGATGTGCTCGACGGTGCGGTAGCGATAGGACCGCAGCTGCTCGGCGCGGCGACAGCCGGCCTCCAGCCGGTCCGCGCCGTGCGTGCGCCCGAGGCGCATCAGGCCGAGACAGGCCCGATAGCCTTGCTCCGGATGGGGGCGGCGCTCGAGGAGGCCGGCGACAAAGCGCCCGGTGGCGGGGCCGCTCTGCTCGGCCCACGCGATGAGCCGCGACGGGGTCCACTCCGCGTGCGCCCGGTGCGCGTGCGGCATGTGGGCGGTCTGTGTCGAAAACCGGCTACGCCCCGTGAGCCGCTGATGGGACGCGACGCGCCGGCCATGCGCGAAGACTTCGACGGTGCTCGCCGTCGCGCGCGTCTCGACCTGCGCGTGCACCAGTTGATACGGCACGCTGTAGAAGTGGTGCGCGACCTCGACGTGGTAATCGATGTTGACGCGGCACGGCTTCCACTCGGCGAGTTCGTAGGGCACCGTCGGCAAAGGGCGCAGCGCCGGGCGATCGAGCTGCGCGAAGAGGACCCGCCGGCTCACGCCGACGCCCTTCATCGGGCGGTCGTTGATGGCGTCGACGCGCGCCCGAATCGCGGCATTCAGATCGGCCAGCGCGAAGAAGGTCCGGTGGCGGAGCGCGGCCAGGATCCAGCGCTGGGCGATCTGGACGCTCACCTCGGCCTTCGGCTTGTCTTGGGGTCGGGCGACACGGGTGGGGATCACCACCGCGCCGTAGTGGTGCGCGAGTTCCTCGTAGGTCCGATTGACGTGCGGCTCGTACGCGTGCGCCCGCGTGACGCCGCTCTTCAAATTATCGGGCACCCAGATCGCCGTACTCCCGTGGAAGTACTCGAGCATGTGGACGTGCGCGGTGACCCAGGACGGGAGGTCTTGGCTCCGCGTCGCCTCCGCGTAGATCAGGCCGCTCGCGCCGAGCACGCCGACGAAGAGTTCGACGGGCACCTCCTCGCCGGTCGCTGGTTCGACCAGGCACGGCCGCTTGCCGGAGAAGTCCACGAAGAGTCGCTCGCCGGCGCGATGCACCTGCCGCATCGACGGCTTCAGCACGCGCCGCCACTGCCGATACCGCTCGCAGAACTGGCTATAGCTATAGCCCCGCGGGTGCGCCGCCCGGTACTCCTCCCACAGCAGCATCAGCGTCACGCCGACCTTCTTCAGTTCCTGATGCACCTCCGGCCACGCCGGCAGCGCCCGGTCCTCCACCACGCGCGCCGGGCCGGCAAACAGGCGCGCTTCCAGCGTCGTGTCATCCAGGTCGGGCGGCACCGGCCACGTCAGCCCGGCCGCCTGGGCGCGCTGGAGATAGGCGCTCACGGTCCCGAGCCCGATGCCGCACGCCTGGGCAATCGCCCGCTGCGGCAGGCCGACCTGGTACTTCAGTCGTAAGAGTTCACGGAGTTGTCGCATCGCTAGCCGGGAGGCCGCCATCCAGGGAGTCCTTTCGACAGAGGAATCCCCAGCGTCGTTCAGCTACCGAGTCGTGTTCAGCATCACCGGAATCCGTGTTCAGCATCCGGAATCAGCGTTCAGGATGCCGGGAATCGGTGTTCAGCTTCCGCCGGAATCGGCGTTCAGCTTCAATCGGAATCCGTGTTCAGCATGGGCCGGAATACGCAGATACTCGGGACCGTGCTCGCGAACTAACCGAACGGCCCGCTCACGGACCTCCGGGGAATACCGACTCGGTCGTGCCATGGTGCCCATCCTCTCAAGGAATGAGCCCTCCGAGAATCCC
>VGPA01000220.1 GCA_016875665.1 Chloroflexota bacterium
TGGCCGACCAGCGCGGCGGACGAGCGCACGATCGTGTTCACCGCCCCGATCGGCTCGGCATCGGCGGCGATGCGATCGAGGAACGGCATGACCGCGAGCTTGTGCGGCACCGTGACGTTCGCCCCGAGCACGCTCTCGCCGCGCAGCCGATCCACCGCCGCCTCCACCTCCGCCGGCGGGACGTCGAGCGCCTCGTAGCGGTGTCGCATGCCGAGCTTGGCGAAGGCCGCGTTGTGCATCGCCGGCGAGAGCGAGTGCGCGACCGGATGGCCGTACAGGTAGGCGACGCTCACCGGTTCCCGAACCGAACGCGATTGGCTTCGTGCTCGGTGAGCGTCGTCGCGAACGCATGGCTGCCCTGCGCGTCGCCCTTCGCGACGAAGAACAGGAAGCCGTGCTTGGCGGGCGACCCGGAGCCCTGCAGCGCCGCCAGCCCGGGCGAGCAGATCGGCGTGGGCGGCAGTCCCGCCACGAGATAGCTGTTGTACGGCGACTCGAGACGGAGGTCGGCGAGCGCGAGCTCGCCCCAGCCGCCCTTCGCGTACTGGATCGTCGGGTCCGCGTCCAGCTTCATGCCGATGGCGAGGCGGTTCGAATACACGCCCGCGATCTGCGCGCTTTCCGAGCGGTCGCGCGCCTCGCGCTCGACGATCGAGGCGAGCTTCACCAGGTCGTACGCGCTCATGCCGCGCGCCTTGACCGCCGCGAGCGCGGGGCCGGCGCGGTCGGCGAAGGTGGCGACGAGCGCGTCGACGACCTCGGTCACCGTCGCGGTCGGCCGGAAGAAGTAGGTGTCGGGAAAGAGGAACCCTTCCAGCGGCACGGTCGGCGCGAGGCCGGCCAGGAAGTCGTCCTTCCGCTGGCCGACGACCGCGGCCTTCAGGAAGTCGTCGGCGCTGATGTTCCGGAACGTCTTGGCAACCGCCGCGGCGATCTCGGTGCGCCGCCAGCCCTCGATGACGCGCAGGGTGACCTGCTCACCGGGCGCGCGCTCGACCACCTTCGCGATCTCGGCCGGCGTCATCGAGGGCGCGAGGGTGTAGGTGCCCGCCTGGATCGCCTCGGCCGTGCCCGAGTCGTAGACGGCGAGGGTGAAGGCGAGGCGTGACCGCACGAGCCCCTGCGCCTCGAGCGCAGCGGCGACCGTGCCGACGGTGTCGCCGCGGCGCACCACGAACGGCCGCGACGCACCGTTCGGGTCGACCGGGCTCGCCGAGCCCGGCTCCAGGCGCAGCGCGATCAGCGACCGGACGCTCGACTGCCGCAGCATGACGTCCTTGTCCGCGGCAAAGGCGACGATCGCGTCCCCGACGAAGGCGTCCGAAACGAGCGGCGGGACCGCGAGCGCCAGCACGAGCAGCGCCGCGAGCGCGACGCCCACGACCGCGAACGCGCCGCCGGTCCCCCGGCGGCTCGGCTTCGCCATCTGCGGGGGACGAGAGACGCGCGGGCGGCGGGGCGGCGGCGACTTCATCGCGACCGCTCCCGCAGGAAGCCCTCGAGCAGGACGCTTGCGGCGCCCGCATCCAGATCGCGCGCGCCGCGCGCGGCGGCCTCGGTGGTGGTGAAGCGCTCGTCGACGAGGTCGATCGGCAGGTCGAGGGCGGCGCACGCGTCCGCGAACCGCTTCGCGCGCGCGGCCTGCTCCCCCTCCGCGCCGCGCTCGGTCAGCGGCAGACCGATGACCAGACGCTCGACGCCCTCCACCCGCACGATCTCGCGCAGCGTCGCGAGGTCGCCCGCCACGCTCCTCCGCCGGAGGGTTGCGAGCGCGCGGACGATCCCGAAGGCGTCGTCGCCCGTGGCGAGCCCGATGCGGCGATCCCCGACGTCGAGTGCGAGAAATCTCATGGCGCGATCTCGACGATACGGATACGCGCGTCGAGCAGCGGAAGGCGCGGCCACCAATCCGGGAAGCGGGCGAGCTCGACCAGCCGCACGCCGCGCTGGCGGAGGATCGGCTCGGCCTCGCCGGGCGTCTTTCCCGCGAGCGCGGCCGCGATCGCCGACCCGCTGTACCGCACGAGCTGGCGTCCCGCAACGCGCAGCCGGTAGGTCACGCCGTGCTCCGCCACGCTCAGTCCGAGCTGGTCGATCGCGGCGCCGGCAGCATGCAGCTGGTTGCCGGGCTCCACGGCGGCGGCGAGCCGCTCGAGCGCGGCCTTCCTCGGCTGGTCGGCCGGAACGGCGAACGTGTACACGGCGGCCGCGACGAGCACCTCGAAGCGCTCGAGCTCCTTGCCCACGAGATCGGCCGCCGAGACCTGCTGGACGATGCGCGACCCGGGCGCCCCGGCGAAGGCGTAGCCCTGCCGGACCTGCGAGCGCCACGCTGCCAGCTGCTGGTCGATCGCCGGACGGAGCGCGGCGTCCACGGCCCGCGCGGCGACGTCGTAGTCCTCCTGCGTGACGATGGTCACGGTGCGCGAGTCGCCGCCCGCGGTGGGCTGCGGGTTCGTCGCGTCGTATCGGGCGGGGTCGCTCGAGGAGATCGCGTTCGCACTCACGTTGCCCGCGCGGCCCGCCTCCTCGGCCTCGACCACGATGTCCGTCGTCGCGAGCAGGAACGGCACCAGCACGCTCCGCGAGAGCGTCTTGGCCTCCGTCGTGAGGAACCGGACGCTGCCCGCGCGGACGAGCGTCCCGCGCGGGAGCGCGATGTCGTTCGTCGTCTTGTTCGTGAAGCGGACCGTGCCGGTGGCCTTCGTCTCGACCGTCCGGCGGCCCGTGGCCGTCCCGGGCACGCGGGCCGACACGTTCCCCGCGAAAGGCTGTGCGTCGAGATCGCCGCCTGGTCCCGCACGGAGCGTGACCTCGACCGGTCCGAGCGGCGCGCTCTGAGGCTCGACCGCGACGGTCGCCTGCGGCAGCGCCACCACGCCCGTCACGAGCGCCGCGACGAGGAAGCTCGCCGCGGCAGCGGCGCTGCGCGCGAGCGAGCGTCCGCCGGCAGCCGCCGGCGACGC
>VGPA01000221.1 GCA_016875665.1 Chloroflexota bacterium
GGGGTCGTGCGCGCCTTGTACCGGACCTGTCCCGAGGTGGAGCCCGCCGGCAGCGCGCTGCGGGTCGCGTGGGACGCCGAGCGGGCGCGGGCGAACATCCGCGAGGTGCTGGCCCTCGTGAGGGGCGCGAGGGGCGAGGTGGAGAAGCTCGTGGCGGAGCGGCCGCAGATCGGACCGTGGCTGGGCGTGGTGGCCGGCGTGCTGCGGGTGTGGTGAGGCGTCACTCGCCGATCGGGCAGACCATCGCGGTCCCTGCCATGTAGACGTCCGTCCCATCGTCGAGACTGACGCAGACCCATTCTCCAAGTGTCCACTCCTTGCACGTCTTCACGAACTGGCCCTCGGCGTACTCGAACAGCGACCCCGCTGGCAGCGACGCGAGCGAGACCAACCCCTCGCGCGTCTCTGCCCACTTTAACGGCCGGCGATAGACGGTGTACTGGTAGACGGTACCCTCCACGCACAGGCCGTACGCGGCGAATGGGAACCACGGGCCGAGCGCCACCATTCCGGGCGGGACGTCCGGAAACTTCGCGCTCAAGCCGCAACGGTACTCTTGCCACCATTCCACTTCACGATCGCCCTCGTTCATCGCGCTTCTCCTTCCGCTTCCTCTACGAACTTCTGCAACGCCGCGATCATCGCCCGAGCCTGGTCCACGCTCAGCAGCGGCTCCGGCACGAACCGCTCGCCATCGACGCTGATCTGCCGCTGGAAGTCGCAGAAGAGCCACGTGCCCGGTTCTACACGACTGCTCCGCTGAACGCGGATGAACCCTTCGCTACAAGCGACGCGGCCGTAGACGCTGAATCCTCTTGACGTGCGCTCCATCACCATCCTCCGTCAGTCGTTGTGCGGGTCTCGCGTGCACTTGAGCGCCGCGTGCGCATCCCGGTAGAACCACTCCACGTCGGCCGGCGTCATGCCGTGCCCGTGGTGGAGGCCCAGGTCCATCGTGAGCCCGTCGCGGTAGAACTGGGCCGCGACAGACCAGCGGTTGTTTTCTCGCGCGTGCTCCGGCAGAAGCTCCACGCGCATCTCGTAGACGTTGACGAAAAACAGGCACGCCCCGTCATCGGCGCGGACCTTCTTTTGGTACAGCGCAGACTTCGTGTCGCGCTCCCAGTGGTTGACGTCGTATCGCTCGAATCCAGCGGCTTGCAGGTCGGTCGGGGTCATCGGCTGTTCTCCGCGCTCCACCATAGCCACATGCGCCGCGTGCGCAACCTCTGCTTGCATGTCGCAGCGACGCGCATTACACTACCGCACCCATGTCCGAACGGGTCACCGAAAACGTCTCCGCGCGGGTCACTCCCGGCGAGAAGGATGCGCTGGACGAGCTGATCAAGCTGCGAGCGGAGAGACTGGCGGAGATGGGCGAGCCTCCCGACGCGACGTTCGCGGGATGGCTTCGAGCGATCATCCGGCGCGAGGCGAAGGCCGCGAACGTGGCGGTGGTGGAGAAGAAGGGACGGAAGAAGTGACGGAGAGCGAAGAGCGGGCCTACGTGGCCGGGTCGGCGTCGGTCTACCGCGAGATGCTTGGTGTTGCCCTGCGCGGTCTTCACCGTGAGCCGTTGCCCGACACGTTGGAAGCAGCGCAGGAGCGGATCGCCAAGATGGAGGTCCGCGAGGCCGACGTGCGCGCCACGCTGCGGCGCCTGTGCGCCACCTACGGCGACAACGACTGGACGGACAGCCTCCACTTGTCCGACGTCATCGAGAAGCACCTTGTGGCGCACTGGCCCGAGGAGGACGAATGAACACGACCACTGGGCCGAAGGCGATTCCGACCTGGTACAACCGTCGCTCATACCGCAGCCGTCTGGAGGCGGACTTCGCACGCATGCTCGACGTGCTCAATATCCGCTTCGACTACGAGCCGCAGAGCTTCCTATTGGGCGACGGCACGCACTACCTCCCCGACTTCTGGTGCCCCGATTTGTGGCTCTGGGCCGAATGTCGGGGTTACGACAGCGAGAATGGCCGTCGGCAGATCGACCAGTTCTCGTGCGACGAGAACCTGATCCTGCGGACTCGCGATGCGCGCCGCGCTCAAGAGTCGACGTGTGGGACGTTCGACCAGAACAGAGCCGTGCAGTTTCTTGTGGTCGGCACCTCCGGCTGTCACTTGTACAAGGTCGGCGAGGCGTCATGGGCGCACCTGCTGACGCGGTGTCGCTACTGCAACGCCGCCAGTTTTGGCACCTGCGCCGAAACGGAACACTGTGGTAGATGCTGCCAACGCCGCCTTGGGCCGGGTCGACTGTTCCCCGACTTCCCCCTCGCGTGCATTGGCGGGAAGCTGGGAGTGTGGACGGAAGATCGTGCAGGTAAATACGAGTATTGCCAGAGCAGGGCCTTCCTGGAAGGTTTGCTGGAGGACGACTGGGAGCAGTGGCCAGATTGGCGGCATGCAATAGACGAAGAGGTCGCGCGGTCGCTAGCGCCTTCGCGAGATGTGCCGCCATGGGCGGACGGACCACGTAGCCGCAACGGCGCGAGGCGCGCAGTCCGGGAGCGGGAGGCGCGCGCTTGCCACGACGAGATCCCGTCCGCGGTCGCGGGCGAGGCCGCGGTGGCGAATCTGCTCCGTGAGCAACAGCGCATCTTGCGGGCGGCAGAGCGTGAGGAACAGCGCATCTTGCGGGCGGCAGAGCGCGCGCGCGAAGATACCGCGGCGAGCCGCGTCTACGAGCGCGAGGAACGTGCCGCTATCCAGGCGGACGGTGCATGACCCGCCCCTCGGCCCTCTCTTTACTCCTCCTCGCCGCTCCCGCTGCGGCCGCCCCATCGCGCCTGGAAACCCTTCTCGCCCGCGGCGAAGCTCTCACCGCGCGCAGCGATGCCTCGTGTTCCGAGCCGCTCGCCATGGCGGCCCTCGAAGCCGAGCGCGTGGAGGCGGACTACCTGCGAGCGCTCGGCGCGCTGGGACTCTGCCACGAGGTCGCCGGTCGCTTCG
>VGPA01000222.1 GCA_016875665.1 Chloroflexota bacterium
GCCGCGCGGCCTCGGCCACCGGCCGCTCGAGCACGTCGCGCAGCACGAACAGCGCCAGGTCGGTGCCCGCGAGCGCGTGACGTCCGACGAGGTCGCGTAACCCGGCCCCGAAGAGGTGTCCGCCGCGCGTTGCGCCCAGGATCGCGGCCGCGCCGTCGCCGTCGAGATCCGCCACGCGCAGCAGTGCCTCGATCTCCGGCTCGGGCAGCCGCCGCGCGCGCTCGAGGCTGGCGAGGAACCGCCCGACCACCTCGTCGTCCGCGGGCGCGAATCCATCTTTCATGGGCGGCCCATTGTATGAACCGATTACGCTGCGCCCATGGCCGAGCCCGGCTTCGTTGAGCATCTGCGGCGTCTGCCGCTGTTTTCCCGGCTGGACGACCGGGAGCTCAGCCAGCTCGCGCTCCATGTGCGCCTGCGCACCTTCAAGCGGGGCGAGGCCATCTTCCACAAGGACGACGTCGGCACGCACCTGTACCTGGTGATCGAGGGATCGGTGAAGATCGCCCTGCCCGGGGAGTTCGGCCAGGAGGCCTTGGTGGCGCTGATGCGCCCGGGCGAGTTCTTCGGCGAGCTCGCGCTCTTCGATCAGGCCCCGCGCTCCGCGAATGCCGTCGCGCTCGAGGAGACGCGCGCCGCGCTGCTCGCGCGCGACGACTTCCTGACGTTCCTCGAGTCGCACCCGCAGGCGGTCCGCCTGGTGCTCGAAGCGCTCGCGCGCACCATCCGCCGCCTCTCCGACCGGGTCGAGGACCTGATCTTCCTCGACGTCCCGAGCCGCGTCGCGAAGTACCTGCTCGACCTCGGTCAGGTGCAGGGCGGCGAGAAGCCGGAGCTGAATCTGACCCAGGACGAGCTTGCCGCGTTCACCGGCGCGAGCCGCGTGTCCGTGAACCGGGTGCTCGGGGACCTCGAGCGGCGCAACCTCATCACGATCCGCCGCCGCAAGATCGCGATCCTCGACCCGGAGTCGCTCGCGAAGGAGATCCGGGTCTAGCTCGAGCCGCCGGCGAGAGCGGCGAGGATCAGCAGCCCGCGTGCGAGCGCCTGATCGGTCGCGGCCGGCCCGTCCGACCTCGGCGCCACCCCCCTCATCCCGCCCTCCTCTGCGGGTGGATGTGAGGAAGACGACGAATCCGCCGACGGAGCTCCGGTTCTCCGGATTGACCCGAATTCGAGGGCTTGGTACCATGTTGGCACTCTCAAAGGGAGAGTGCTAATGCGACCGAATCCGATCACGGCACTTCCAGACCTGGGCGAGCGGACGCGCGAGATCCTCGCCGCCGTCGTCCGGGAGTACATCCGCACCGCCCAGCCCGTCGGGTCTGCGGCGCTCGTGCGCGAGTACCGTCTCGCCGTCTCGCCGGCGACGGTGCGGGCCGAACTCGCCCTCCTGGAGGACGCCGGACTGCTCATGCATCCGCACACCTCGGCCGGCCGCGTGCCGACGGACCTCGGCTACCGCTACTTCATCGAGAGCCTGATGGCCGCGTCGGAGCTCGCGGCCGACGAGCGCGTCACCGTGAGCCACCAGTTCCAGCAGGCGCAGCGCGACCTGGACGAGTGGCTGCGCCTCGCGGCGTCGACGCTCGCGCGGCTCTCCTCGGAGGCGGCCATCGTCACCTCGCCCGCGACGGACCGGCCGACCGTGCGCCACGTCGAGCTCGTGCCGATCAACGAACGCCGCGCGCTCCTCGTCGCGGTGTTCGGCGGCGGCGCGGTCCGCCAGCAGCTGATCGAGCTGCCGCGCGTCGTCGTGACCGACGACCTGCGCTCGCTGTCGGCCCGGCTCACGGAGCGCCTCGGCGGCTCCACCGCGGCGAAGGCACACCAGCTCGCTGCGGGCGAGCACGGCCTCGCCGCGGACGTCGCGGCGATGGTGGCGCGCCTCTTGGAGGAGCACGAGGGCGCGCGTGCCGCGGAGATCTATTACGACGGCGTCCAGAACATCCTCGCCCAGCCCGAGTTCGCGCAGAACGAGCGGGTGCGCGGGCTGCTCGGCCTGCTGGAGGACCGCACGCGGCTCGCGTCGATGCTGCCGGCCACCATCGCGCGCGACGACGTGCTCGTGGCGATCGGCAGCGAGCACCAGCTCGAGCCGCTCGTCGGCTGCAGCATCGTGGTGGGCCGCTACGGCGAAGGGACCGACGTCGTCGGCCTCGTCGGCGTCGTCGGGCCGACGCGCATGGACTACGCGCGCTCCATCGGAGCGGTGCGCTACGTGGGTGCACTGATGAGCGACCTCCTGCGGGTCGTCGACGGCACCTGGAGGTGACGGAAGCGGCAATGGACGACCAGGTACGGAAGGCGGAAGAGCTCATGGAAGAGCGCCTTCGCAACAAGAAGCCCAACGGCCACCCGCCCGCCGACGCGCCCGCTCCGGCGGCCGATCCCAAGGTCGAGGAGCTGACGCGCGACCTGCAGCGCATGACCGCCGACTTCCAGAACTACCGGAAGCGGAACGAGGCGGAGCGGGTCGATTTCGTGAAGTACGCGAAGGCCGACCTCATCCTGAAGCTGCTCAATGTGCTCGACGGGTACGACCGCGCGCTCGAGACCATTCCGGCCGAGCTGGCCACGCAGCCGTGGGTCGAAGGCATGCGCCTGGTGGAGCGCAAGCTCCGCTCGACGCTCGAAGCCGAGGGCCTCACCACCGTCGACTCGGTGGGGAAGCCGTTCGACCCCTACCTGCACGAAGCGGTCGCGCACGTCGAGTCCGATCAGCCCGAGAACACCGTCATCGCGGAATTCCAAAAGGCGTACCGCCTGCACGACCGGATCATCCGGCCCGCGCTGGTGACCGTCGCCAAGTCGAAGAACGAATGAGTACCAGGACGAGCGGCTTTGCCGCGAGGACGAGTTCGGCTGGAAGCCGTCGACTCGGCTCGTCCGAGTCGTAGGAAAGGAAGTCACATGCCCA
>VGPA01000223.1 GCA_016875665.1 Chloroflexota bacterium
CGCGAGCGCCACGCCGCCGCTAGCGGGCGGGTCGAAGCCCGCCGCGATGCGCAGCAGGGTGGTCTTGCCGCAGCCGTTCGGCCCGACCAGCCCGACACGGTCGCCCAGCGCGAGGCGGAACGAGACGTCGTCGAACACGATGCGGTCGCGGAACCGCCGCGACACGGCCTGCACCGAGAGGATCGTCATCGCGGCTCCCCTGCTCCTGCCCGGCTGCGCCGGGCCGCCTCCGGCTTGGCCGTCGCTCGTCGCGGATGAACCGCTCCTCGCTCGGGCTCTTTCTGGCATTTGGGGCAGTGGAAGGTCCCGCGGGCGCCGACGACGGTGCGCACGATCGCCCTGCCGCAGCCGGGCCGCGGGCACGGCTCGCCCGCGCGCGCGTACACGGTGAACTCGCGCTGCATGCCGCCGCGTCGGCCCTCGACGTCGGCGAAGTCGCCCATCGCGAACCCGAGCGTCGCCCCGTTCAGGCGGATGCCCTTCTGGAGCACCCACACGATCGCCTCGTGGAGGCGCGCGACCTCGGCCCGAGTGAGCGACCCGGCCGTGCGCGTGGGGTGGACCCGCGCGCGCCACAGCGCCTCGCCGACGTAGATGTTGCCCAGCCCCGCAATCCCGGACTGGTCGAGGAGGAGCGGCTTGAGCGCCGCGCGAGAGCGGCGCGCGAAGAAGGCGGTGAGCCATTCCACGGTGAATGCCTCGGTGAGCGGCTCGATGCCCATCCGCGCGTGGAGGGGGAGCGACGCGTGCCGCACCTCGGCGTCGGCGTCCAACGCGACGTCGCCGCGCGGCACGCGGAGGATGCGCCCGAACTTGCGGGAGTCGAGAAAGCGCATCCGCGTCCCGTCGTGGAAGGTGAAGGTCGCGCGCAGGGAGCGGTCGACCTCGCCGTTCGGCGCGGCGTCGTAGACCAGCCTGCCCGTCATGCGCAGCGACACGAGGAGCACGTGATCGTCGTCGAGATGGAACACGATCAGCTTCCCGCGGCGGCCCACGCCGGTGATCCGCCGGCCGGCGACGCGGGCGCCGAGCGTGCGCGCCGCCACGCCGGCCCAGTCGCTGCGATAGGCGGCGATGGTCTTGCCGCGCACGCGCTCGGCGATCTGGCGCGCGATCGTCTCGACCTCGGGCAGCTCAGGCAACGGCCTTCATCCCGACGTTCCCGTGGGTATCGGCCGCAATTCATCCCAGTTCGTTCCGGAGCGGACCTCGACGACGAGCGGCACGTCGAGGGGGTAGGCCGCGCTCATCTCCTCGCGGAGGATCATCGCGAGGGCCTCGGCCTGCACCGCGCGCACCTCGAGCACGAGCTCGTCGTGGACCTGGAGCACCACGGTCGCGTCGAGCCGCCGATCCGCGAGCCGTTTGTGGAGGCGCGCCATCGCGATCTTCATGATGTCGGCGGCGGTCCCCTGAATGGGCATGTTGATCGCCATGCGCTCCGCGGCCCCGCGCACCGCACCGTTGCTGCTGGTCATGTCGGGGATCGCCCGCCGCCGGCCCAGAAGCGTGCGCACGTAGCCGTGCTCAATGCAGAAGCTCTTCGTCTCGAGCACGTAGCGGCGGATCTGCGCGTAGCGCTTGAAGTACTCGTCGATGAACGCGGCGGCCGCCTTGCGCTCCATCCCCATCCGCGAGGCGAGGCCGAAGTCGCTCATGCCGTAGACGATCCCGAAGTTGAGCATCTTCGCCACGTCGCGCTGCTCCTTCGTGACCTCCGCCTCCGTGATGCCGAAGCCCGCGGCGGCGGTGCGCCGGTGCAGGTCGGCGTTGCTCCGGAACGCGTCGAGCAGCGCGGGATCCTGGGAGACGTGCGCCAGCACCCGCAGCTCGATCTGCGAGTAGTCGGCGGCGACGAGCACCTTGCCCTCGTTCGCCACGAACGCGCGCCGGATGCGCCGCCCGAGCGCGGTGCGGATCGGAATGTTTTGGAGGTTGGGGCTGCGGCTCGACACGCGGCCGGTGGCCGCGACGGTCTGGTCGAACGTGGTGTGCACGCGGCCGGTCGCCGGATCGACGAGCGCACCGAGGCCCTCGGCGTACGTGGCGCGCAGCTTCTCGACCTCGCGGTACTCCAGCACGAGCCCGGCGACCGGGTGCGCCTCGCGCAGCTCCTCGAGCACGGCGGCGTCGGTGGACCAGCCCGTCTTCGTGCGCCGCCCGCGCGGCAGGTGCAGCTCCTCGAAGAGCAGCTCGCCGAGCTGCTTGGGCGAGTTGATCGCGAATTCGTGGCCGACGGACTCGTGCGCCGCGCGCTCGATGCGCGCGGTTTCGCTGGCGAACTCCTTGGCGAGGGAGGCGAGGTACGGCACGTCGACCTTGACCCCGGCCTCCTCCAGCTCGACGAGGGCGTCGACGAGCGGCAGCTCGATGTCGCGCATGAGGCCGTCGAGCCCGAGCCGCTCGAGTGCCTCGGTGAAGAGGGGTGCGAGCCGGAGCGTCGCGATGACCGAGGCCCCCGCCCGGGCCGCACGCTCGTCGAGCGAGGGCTGGCGCTTGGGGTCCTTCCGATCCTTTAAAGGGGGCTCGCGGTCGGCCGGCGCAGCCGGCCGCCGCGCAGCGGGGGTACCCGGCAGGTCGTCGATGACCATGCCCAACCGCTCGCGGGCGAGCTCGGGGAGCTCGTGCTGCCGCCGCTCGGCGGCCACGAGGTACGAGGCGATCATCGTGTCCACCTCGACCCCCGCGAGATCCGCTCCGACCCGGCGCAGCGCGCGCCTGGCGGTCTTGGCGTCGTGGACGCTCTTGCGAAGGGCGGGATCGCGCAGCAGCGCCGTGATGGGCTCCGGCGGGGCGCCCGGGAGCGGCAGGTAATGCGGGTCGATCCCCTCAGCCGCGAACGCGAGGCCGAGCAGGCGCGGGTGGCGCTCGGCGGCGACGTCCGCGAAGAGCGCGAACGAGCCCGCATGCGCGA
>VGPA01000224.1 GCA_016875665.1 Chloroflexota bacterium
GGCGGAGGTCGCGTATCTGCTCGAAGAGGAAGGGCTTCCGCGTGAGGCGGCCGCACGCGTCGCCGCGGAGCTCGCGCGGCACCCGAACGCCCTGCTGCGCACGATGGTCGAGAAGGAGCTCGGGGTGGTGGTCGACGAGGGTCGCGGCGCCCTGGCGGGGGCGCTCACGATGGGCGTCTCGTTCGCGGTCGCGGGGCTGGTGCCGATCGTGCCGTTCCTCGTGGTGCCCGTCGAGAGCGGGACCTACGCGGCGCTCGCCGTGAGCGCGGCGGTGCTGTTCGCGATCGGCGTGCTCAAGACGCGCTGGACGAAGCGGAACGGCTTCGTGTCCGGACTCGAGGTCGTGGCCCTCGCCGCCTTCGCGGCCCTCGCCGGCTTCCTCTTCGGCACGGTGCTGCCGGCCCTCGTCGGCGCTCCAGCCGCCGCGGGCTGACCCACCGCCGCCTAGCATTGGGCGGAGTGGGCGGTGGACGGCGGCGGTTCCTGCGTCTCACCGGCAGCGCCGCGGCGCTTGCGCTCGGGTCGGCCGGGCTGTCCGGCTTGTGGCACCGCGGTTCCCTTCCCGACGTCAGCGCCGCCGGCATCGTGCCAGGGGCAACGACCCCACACGACCTCTTTGCGGCAACCGGAGCCGACGATCAGGTGCTGATGCGCGAGGCGTCCGCCGGCGCGGGGCCGGTCGCGGTCGATCCCCCCGGCTCCATCCGGATCCGTCGCCCCCAGATGGGTGCGGGTCCCCGCAGGGTCGGGTTGCAGGCGGGCCACTGGCTGACGCAGCAGGCGCCGCCCGAGCTCGGCCGGATCATCACGCAAACCGGTACGTCGTGGGGCGGCATCACCGAGTTGTCGATCAACCTGGACATGGCGGAGCGCGTCGGGGGAATCCTCACCGCTCACGGCATCGAGGTGGACATCCTCCCGACCACGATCCCGCAGGGCTATCTCGCCGACGCGTTCGTCTCGCTCCACGGCGACGGCGACGGACGCGGCGTCAAGAGCGGGTTCAAGGCCGCGCACTCGACCCGCCGCACCCCGTTCGAGCCCCGCTTCATGGAGCTCCTGGTGAACGAGTACGGGCACACCACCGGGCTCGACTACGACCAGGACGGCGTCACGCGCAACATGCTCAACTACTACGCGCACGCGTGGAGCCGGGTCAGGTACGCCACGTCCCCGTTCACGCCGTCAGTGATCCTGGAGATGGGCTTCGTCTCGCACGACTGGGACCGCCACCTCATGGTCGACCGGGCCGACCTGCTGTCGGAGGGGATCGCGCGCGGCATCCTCCAGTTCCTGGACGACGTCCCGCGCAGCAAGCTCTTCAGCAGCGACCTCGTTCTGCCGGCCGCGCCGCCGCGCCTGCCCTTCCCGACCCCGCGCTAGCCCGATGCGGCTGCGCTCCCTGCTCTTCGTACCGGCCGGGCGTCGCCGCATGGTCGAGCGCGCGCTCGGACTCGCGGAGGTACCCGCGGGAACCCTCGACGTCGCGATGCTCGATCTTGAGGACGGCACGGCCCAGTCGGAGAAGGAGGCGGCCCGCGCGCTCGTGGCCGAGGTGCTCACGCGTCCCGCCGCTCCCGGCACGCCCGTGCGCTTCGTCCGTGTGAACGCCGCGGCGACCGGGCTCATGGGTGAGGACGTGCGCGCCGCGGTGCGCCCGGGTGTCGCCGCCGTCATGCTGCCGAAGGTGGAGACGCCCGAGGAGGTCCGGTCCCTCGAGGCGGCCATCAAGGCCCGCGAGCGCGAGGCCGGCCTCGCGAGCGGTACGGTTCGCGTGGTGGCCTTCGTCGAGTCCGCGCGCGGCCTGCTCGCCGCACCCGCCCTCGCGTCGGCGACGCCGCGGATGCTCGGGCTTATGCTCGGCGCGGAGGACTACGCGCTCGACATCGGCCTTCCGCCGCGGCGCGAGGCGGAAGCGCTCCAGCTCGTGTACGCGCGCTCCGCGCTCGTGAACGCGGCGGCCGCGGCGCGCATCGCGCCGCTCGACGGGGTCTGGCCGCAGATACCGGACATCGACGGGCTGCGGGCGGATTCGCTCCTCTCGCGCCGCCTCGGCTTCGTCGGGCGCTCGCTGATCCATCCAACGCATGTCGACGTGGTGAACGAGGTCTATGCGCCGGACGAGGCCGAGGTCGCCCACGCACGCCGGGTCATGGAGGCGTTCGCCGAAGGCACGCGCCGCGGCCAGGGCGCCGTGGCGCTCGACGGCCAGATGCTCGACCGCCCGGTGGTCGAGCGCGCGCGACGGACGCTCGAGACCGCGGGGACGCCGTGGGACTGATCGTCACCGCGGGGAGTCCCGATCACGTCGTCCTGGTGGCGGATCGCCGCGTCCGAGCGGAGGGCCTGCCGTACGACGCCGGCGCCAACGACCCGCTGATCCTGCGCTCCCGCGACGCCCGGCTCGGGGTGACCTACCTCGGGCTCGGCGCGGCCGAGGGCTTCGACGCCCGCTCGTGGCTGCTGCTCGCGCTGCACGCCGCGCTCCAGCCCGTCGGCCGCCTCAGCTTCGAGCAGCTCTGCCTCATCGCCGACCAGCGCTGGGTCCACCTCGGGGAGGCGGACCGGCGGCTCACGGTCGTGATGGCCGGACACGTTCAAGAGGAGGGCCAGAGCTACCCGGCCTTCGGCATCGTGAGCAACTGGGAGCTCCCGCCGGACATGGACTACGACCGGCCGATCGACGACCGCTTCCGGTCGATCTGGTGGAAGCACACCACCGCGCGCAACTTCGAGGAGAGCTTCGCGGTGCCCGCGGGAGAGGTCGAGCTCGTCGCCGAGGAGGAGATGGAAGGCCTGCGCGCGCTCGCCGCCTCGGGCGCCACCGGCGACGCGCTCGCCCAGCGGGCGGTCGCCATCGTGCGCGGCGCCCAGACGCGCGCCGAGGGCGACGCGCTCTCAGGC
>VGPA01000225.1 GCA_016875665.1 Chloroflexota bacterium
GGACGCGGAGCCGGGGCCGCTCGGGGTTCGCTCGGATCCATCGCGGCCCTTCATACACTGCCCGACCGACCCACGCGTGTTTACAGGTAAATCCGCGAGTTAACGTCGGGCCGGACCCCGAATCCCATGCTATTGACGCGCTTCCCCGCCCAACCCAGGGTTCGGGTCCCCGCTCGTCTGTAAAACTGTAAACGCGCCGACCTGACGGCGGCGACGTCCCGGCGAGGAGCCCCCATGACCGCGAATTCGGTGAAGTCCATGAACAAGGCCCAGGTGAACGACTTGCTCGGCAGCCGCCGCATCGACCACGTCGTCGTCATCGGCGCGAACGGCGCGATGGGTTACGGCAGCGGCGCGCTGTTCACCCAGGCCGTCCCGCGCGTGACGTTCCTCGCCCGCACGAAGGAGAAGGCCGAGCAGGGCCTCAAGGCCGCGATCAACCAGGTCCGCTCGGCGACCGTGGGCACGCGCGTCGACTGTGGCGGCTACGACGACGCCCTCCCGGCCGCGGTCGCGAAGGCGGATCTCGTGTTCGAGGCCGTTACCGAGGACTTCGAGGTGAAGCGCCAGATCTTCGATCTCGTCGATCGCCACCGGCGCGCTGACGGCATCGTCGCGACCGTCACCAGCGGCCTCTCGATCAACGCGCTCGCGGAGGGCCGGAGCGAGTCGTTCCGCCGCAACTTCGCCGGCCTGCACTTCTTCAACCCCCCGAACGTGATCGTCGGCACGGAGCTCATCCCCGCGAAAGACACCGATCCGGCGCTGGTCGACTTCCTCGACGTGTACTCCACGAAGCGCCTCGGTCGCGTCATGGTCCGCACCGCGGATCGGCCGGGCTTCGCGGGCAACCGCGTGGGCTTCAAGGTGCTGAACGAGGCCGCGCAGCTGGCCGAAGAGTACGGGCCGCTCCTGGTCGACCGCGTCGTCGGTCCCTACACGGGGCGCGCGCTGACGCCGCTCGCGACCATCGACCTCGTCGGCTGGGACATCCACCGCGCCATCGTGGACAACATCCACCGGAACGCGCCGGACGAGGTCCACGCGACCCTGAAGCTGCCGGCGTACATGCAGGCGCTGATCGAGAAGGGTGTGCTCGGCGCGAAGACGAAGGGCGGATTCTTCAAGGTCGAGAACAAGGTCCGGATGGTGCTGGACCCGAAGACCGGCGCCTACCAGCCGGAGGCCGAGGTGAAGCTCCCCGACCTGTCCTACATCAAGGAAATCGCGCGGCTGCACCACGACGGCCGCTACACCGAGGCGATGGCTGCGTTCGCCGCCGCGCCGGGCGACATGGCCAAGCTAGCTCGCAAGGTGGTCGCTGGCTACCTGTCCTACGCGTTCCACCGCGTGGGCGAGGTGACCGAGACCATCGACGGGATCGACGACATCATGGGCTTCGGCTTCAACTGGGCACCGCCGAGCGTGCTCGTCGACGTGCTGGGCGCCAAGGCCGCCGTCGCGATGATCGAGGAGGCGAAGCTCCCCGTTCCGAAGCTCCTCGTCGACGCGGCGAGCGCCTCGAGCCCCGCCCGCCTCTACAAGAACCCCCACGGCAACATCGGTCGATTCTTCGTCGCCGGTTGAACCCCCAGCGCACACTGGAGACCTAGCCCATGTCCAACGAAGTTTACGTTCTCGGTGGCTATCAGACTGACTTCGCCCGCAACTGGACGAAGGAGAAGAAGCACTTCAACGCTCTCATGCGGGAGGGCGTGCAGGGCGCGCTCGAGGCGAGCCAGATCGACCCGCGCGACGTGCAGGTCGGGCACGTCGGCAACTTCGCCGCGGAGCTCTACTGCAAGCAGGGGCACCTCGGCGCGTTCTTCGTCGAGGCTCACCCCGCGTTCAGCGGCCTCCCCACCGGTCGTCACGAGGCCGCCTGCGCGTCCGGCAGCATCGCCCTGCTCGCCGCGCTCGCGGAGATCCAGGCCGGCTGGTACGACCTGTCCTGCGTCGTCGGCATCGAGCAGATGAAGACCGTGCCGGCCACCGAGGGCGGTGACTACCTCGGTACCGCAGCCTGGTACGAGCACGAGGCCAAGGGAGTCGAGTTCCCGTTCCCGAAGCTGTTCGGCAAGCTCGGCGACGAGTACGACAAGCGCTACGGCTTGAAGGACGAGCACCTCGCCGGCATCTCGGCGGTGAACTACGCTAACGCCAAGCTGAACCCGCTGGCGCAGACGCGCTCCTGGTACATGAACCGCGAGCACGCCTGCGCGAAGGACGACTACAACTCGACGATCGGTGGGCGCATCCGGCTCGCGGACTGCTCGCAGGTGACCGACGGCACGGCCACGGTGTTCCTCGCGTCGCGCGCGTACGCCGAGAAGTACGCCCGGGCTCGTGGAATCGCGCTCGAGTCGATCCCGCGGATCAAGGGCTGGGGTCACCACACCGCGCGCCTGCGCTTCGCGGACAAGGTGGCAGAGAGCGCGAAGGCCGAGTACGTGCTGCCGCACGTCCGGAGCACGATCACCGACGCATGGCGGCGGGCGGGCATCGCGGACGTGAACGGCATCGACGGGATCGAGACCCACGACTGCTTCACCACGAGCGAGTACATGGCGATCGACCACTTCGGCATCACCCGCCCGGGCGAGAGCTGGAAGGCGGTCGAGGAGGGCTGGCTCGAGATCGGCGGGAAGCACCCGATCAACCCGAGCGGCGGGCTGATCGGCGCTGGCCACCCCGTCGGCGCGACGGGCGTCCGGCAGCTGCTCGACGGCTACCGGCAGGTGACGGGCACGGCGGGTGACTACCAGGTGGACGGCGCGCGGAACTTCCAGACGCTCAACATCGGCGGGAGCGGCACCACGAGCGTGAGCTTCATCATCGGCGTCGCCTGAGCGCGACCGCCGCGCCGGCTCTGCCGGCGTGGAGCCCGGCCGGAACTCCGGCCG
>VGPA01000226.1 GCA_016875665.1 Chloroflexota bacterium
GCCGCTCGGCGCGGGCGTCGCGCTCGGGCGCGGGGTCGCGCCCGGCGATGGCGCGGGGATCGGGCTCGGACTGGGCGTGGGTGCCGCTCCGACGAAGAGGCGTTCGAGCGCGCGCTCGAAGGTGTCCTCCATCACGACCCGATCCTGCGTGGCGAGGATCACGCGGCGGAGCTCGGGGATGCGGCCCTCGCTTGCCTGCACGAAGAGCGGCTTCACGTAGACGAACGAGTCGCCCACGGGCAGGACGAGCAGGTTGCCGCGGATGAGCGAGGCGCCGCGGCCGCTCGACAGCAGGGTGATCTGCTGCCGGATGTTCGAATCGGCCTCGATCCGCGCCTCGATCTGGAGCGGGCCGAAGATCGTGCGGTCCTTCGGGAAGCGCAGCACGCGCATGCGCCCGTACTCCGGCGGATCGGCGCGGCCGGCGATCCAGGCGACCATGTTGTCGCGCTCGGTGCCCGCCGGCGTGAGCGGCACGAACAGGATGAACTCCGTGCGGGACGAGCCGGGAAGCCGCGCGGTGACGTAGTACGGCTCCATCGGCTGCGGCGCGCCGCCCTGCGCGAAGATCTCGGTCGCCACCTTCCACGCGTCGCCGCGGTTGTAGAAGTTGTCCGGATCCTCCATGTGGTAGGTCGTGAAGATCTGCGTCTGGATCGAGAACAGATCCTCCGGGTAGCGGATGTGGGCCGCGATGGAGCGCGGCATTTCGCTGATCGGCCGGAACAAAGACGGGTAGATCGACCGAATCGTCCGGATCACCGGATCCGTCTCGTCGATGACGTAGTAGCGCACGGTGCCGTCGTACGCGTCCGTCACCACCTTCACGCTGTTGCGGATGTAGTTCATCCGCGGGTCGGCGAGCAGCGCGCCGTTGCGCCGCAGCGCGCCGACCGGCTTGCTGTACGGGTAGCGCGACCCCGTCGTGTACGCGTCGTTCATCCAGTAGAGCTTCCCGTCGGCGACGACCAGGTACGGGTCGTTGTCGTAGTGGAGGAACGGCGCGAGCAGCTCCTGCCGGTCCGAGATCACGCGGTGGAACAGGATCCGGCTCTCCGGAGTGATCTGGCCCGAGATGAGCAGGTTCAGGTCCCCGAAGCGGACCGCGAACAGCAGCCGGTCGATGACGTTCGAGAGCACGACGCCCCCCGCCCCGTCGAAGCGCGAGGTGGCGTCGCGGCCCTCCTGCACGTAGTCGAACTCGGCTTGAGACGTGCCGACGATCGCGTAGTTCTTCGTCAGCTCGCCGTAGTAGATCCGCGGCTGGTCGATCCGCGGCTCGCCCTGCGGCGGGATGTCGCGCAGCGAGAAGCGCGGCAGCCCCTCCGGCGTCACCGCGCCGACGTTGGTGAGGGTGGCGCCGAAGCCATGCGTGTAGTAGAGGTGCAGGTTGACCCATGAGCGCGCCTCGCGCGGCAGGCGGGCGTGGTCGAGCTCGCGGGCGGCCATCATCGTCGAGCGCTCGACCCCGCCCAGGGTGTAGCGGTCCACATCCACGTCGTTGAAGGCGTAGTACTGGCGCAGGCCCTGGAGCTGCTGGAACGAGTCGAGGAGCGGCCGGTAGTCCCAGAGCCGGACGGCCGCGGTGTCGCCGAGGTCCCGGCGGGCGTCGGCGGGAGTGGGCGAGTTCGCCAGATCGAGGCTGCTCTCTTCGACGTTGGCGAGCCCGTAGGCCGCACGGGTCGCCTCGATGTTGCGCTGGATGTACGGGCGTTCCTTGTTCAGCTGGTCGGGCGAGACCACCAGCGTCTGCACGAGCGAGGGGTAGACGATCTCCACCAGGATGGTCGCGACGAGCCACAGCCCGAGCGAGCCGCCCAGGAGCCAGAGGCTGCGCAGGAACGAGTTGGCGAGGCACGCGACCGCCGCGAGGCCCACGACGACGGTGAGGATCTGGAGCGCGGGCAGGCGCGCGGTGACGCTCGTGTAGCCGGCGCCGCTGAAGATGCCCTCCTCGCGGAAGAGCAGGTCGTACTGGTCGAACACGTAGCCCACGGCGAGAAGGCCGAGGAACAGGCCGCCGAGCACCGAGAGGTGCGCGCGGGCCGGCCGCGCCAGCGACAGCACGGTGCGGGTGGTCGCACCGAGGTCGACGCTGGTCAGCGGTCCGGTCGCGACGCCCACGGCGCCGCGCACGACGTACACCAGCCCCACGCCGAGCGCCGACACGATGACCGCGCCCAGGAGCCACCCGCGCACGAACTCGAACAGCGGCAGCGTGAAGAAGTAGAAGCCGATGTCGCGGCCGAACAGCGGATCGGTCTGGCCGAAGGCCGATGCGTTCTGGAAGCGCAGGATCGTGTCCCACTGGTCGGCGCCCGCGATGCCGAAGAAGAACGCCGGGATGAGCAGGAGCCAGGCCAGGCGCAGCGTCTGCGCGAGCGCGCCCTGCGGCCGCGCCTCCGCGACCACGATGCGCACCAGGCGCGGCCGGAGCGCGAAGTAGAGGTTGACCAGCGCGAAGGCGAAGAAGAACAGGAAGAACGCGCTGAACGCCCAGAAGGAGGCGGTGAAGCGCAGGAGGAACACCTGCTCGTAGCCGAGGCTGCGGAACCAAGCGAGGTCAGTGAAGAACGAGACGATCGGCGCGACGATGAGCGGCACGAACACCAGAAGGCCGGCCAGGATGGCGAAGAACGAGCCGCGGCCGGAGGGGGCGCTCGGGCCCCGCCGGAACCCGGACAGGTCGATGTTCGACCAGTCGATGCTGCCCCAGTCGCGGGGACCGTCATCCCCGCCGCGGCCTCCGCTGCGCACGGGCTCATTATGTCGGCTTCAGGCGCTTCGGGGCGCGCGGCTCCCCGCCCACGCGAGCGCGGCGGCGAGGACGAGCCACGCCGCGGCGAGCGCGAAGTCCGCTGCGGCGCCCCGCACCATGGATGGGAAGAGGG
>VGPA01000227.1 GCA_016875665.1 Chloroflexota bacterium
GCCCTCGCGCGTCGCCGTCGCGGCGGAGCAGCCGTTCTGGCTGGCGCAGCCGGTGCGCGACGATCTTGTCGCGGTCGCCGCGACGTGGACGCCGGCCGACGGCGCCACGCCGTGCGCCGTCGCGGTGGCCGCCGGCGGCTATACCTGCGCCGACTTCTCGTTCGGGCCGCGCGGGGAGCCCCTCCGCGCGCCGCGCGCGCTCGACCGCTACCTCGTCTCGGCCGATGGATCGCGCCTGGTGGTCAACGTGTCGCGCCTCATCCGCGGCGCCGGGGCGACGCCGCAACCGCTCCAGCCCGGGCTTCAGCAACGCTGATCGGGACAGGACCGTTCGATGACGCGTCGACCACCGCCTAACCTTTGCCCATGACCGCCCCGTACGAGGTCGTGATCGGTATCGAGTGCCACGTCGAGCTCGCGACCCGCTCGAAGATGTTCTGCGCGTGCTCGGCCAAGCACTTCGGGGCGTCGCCCAATAGCCAGGTCTGCCCGGTGTGCCTCGGGCTCCCCGGAGCGCTGCCGGTCGCGAACAAGCGGGCGATCGAGCTGGCGATGGTCGCCGGCATGGCGCTCAACTGCACCAATCCGGACCATACGAAGTTCGACCGCAAGAACTACCTCTATCCGGACCTGCCGAAGGGCTATCAGATCTCGCAGTTCGACCTCCCGCTTTCGGTCGGCGGATTCCTGGAGATCCCCCTCGCCTCCGGTGGGACCAAACGCATCGGCATCCGCCGCGCGCACCTCGAGGAGGACACGGGAAGCCTGCTGCACGGCGAGGAGGCGGGCGCGCGCTACACGCTCGTCGACTTCAACCGCTCGGGCGTGCCGCTGCTCGAGATCGTGAGCGAGCCGGACCTCTCGTCGGTCGAGGAGGCGCTCGCGTACGTCCAGGGCCTGCGCGAGGTGGTGATCGGGAGCGGCGTGTCAGAGTTCCGGCTCGAGGAGGGCGCGGCGCGCTTCGACGTGAACGTGTCGATCCGCTTCACCGAGAACGGCGAGACGCGCTGGCCTCCGCTGTCCGAGATCAAGAACCTCAACTCGTACCGCTCGCTCGAGGAAGCCGCCACCTACGAGGCCGATCGCCTCTGGCGCGAGTGGCAGGCAGGCGGCGACATCCGCACGCGCACGTCGAAGATCACGGTCGGCTGGAGCCAGGAGCGCGCGGCGACGTTCCTGCAGCGCGCGAAGGAGGACGTCGACGACTACCGCTACTTTCCGGAGCCGGACCTCGTCGCGCTCAACCCCGACCCGGCATGGGTCGCCTCGCTGCGCGCGTCGCTGCCCGAGCTGCCGCCCGCGCGCCGAGCGCGCTTCGCCTCGCAGTACGGGCTCCCGGAATACGACGCGCGCATCCTCGTGGCCGACCGCGAGCTCGCCGACTGGTACGAGGCCGCGGCCGCGACCGTGCCGGGCCAGGGCAAGGCCGTCGCGAACTGGGTGACCAGCGAGCTGCTCGGCGCGCTCAACAAGGACGGTGTCGCGCTCGCGGACTCGAAGGTCAAGCCCGCGCAGCTCGGTGCGCTCGTGGCGCTCATCGCGTCCGGCGAGATCAGCGGAAAGATCGCGAAGGAGGTCTTCGCCGAGATGCGCGCGAGCGGCGCCGATCCCGCCGCGGTCGTGAAGGTCAAGGGCCTCGTGCAGGTCTCCGACGAAGGGGCGATCGCCGCCGCGGTCGACTCCGTCCTCGCCGAGCAGGCCAAGGCGGTCGCGGACTACAAAGGGGGGAACCAGCGCGCGCTCGGCGCGCTCGTCGGCGCGGTGCAGAAGCGCATGGGCGGCAAGGCGAATGCCGCCGTCGTGAACCGTCTGCTCGCGGAGCGCATCGCCGCCACCGCGTGATCACGGAGACGGCCTTCGCGGTCGTCGGCGTGCTCCTCGTCCTGGCCGACCTCCGCGCCACCCTCTCGCAGGTCTACCACTCGCTCTACCTCGGGCTCGCGCTGCCGAACGCGATCGTCGGGGGCGTGGCACTGGCGATCCTCGGCGGCTCCTTCGCGGCGCTCGGCCTGGCGTGGCTCGGCGGCCGGCGCGCCATCGGCACCAGCGCTACCGTGCTCGCGGGGGCGACGCTCCTCCTCTCCGCGACGCGCGCGCAGTGGCCGGATCTCGTGATCGGCGCGGTCGCGTGCGCCGCGGGCCTGTCGTGGCTCGCGCTGATCCACGTCTCGCGCGTGCCCGAGGGCCGGTCGCCGCTTCCGGTCGCGCTGCCGCTCGCGCTCGCGATAGACCTCGCGCTGCGGGTCGCCCTCAACCAGTCCGTGCTCGACCTGCCGGTGCCCGCGTCGCTCGCGATCGTGCTGGCCGCGTGCCTGCTGTTCCTCGGCGCGGGCCTGGTTACGCTCGCGCGCGAGCGCGAGTGGGCCGTGCCCTCCTGGCGCGGCGCGCTGGGCCTCTTCGCGCTACCGCCGCTGCTCCTCGTCGCGGAGACGGGCGGGTTGAACGCGGCTCAGGTCGCGGGGTCCGCGCGGCTCGGCCTCGGCCCGGAGGAAGCGGGCAGCACGGAGCGAGTCGCGCTCCTGGTCGGGCTCGCGGCCGGCGCCGCGCTCGTGGCCCTCGCGCGCGGCGCACCCCGCATGCGCGTCGCGGCCGCCGTCGCTCTCGCGGCGGGCGCCACGCTCATCTGGCTGCGGGTCCCCGTGCTGTCGCTCGCCGGAGCCGCGACGGCCTTCGGCTGCGTGGCCGGCGCCGCGCTCCTGGTATCGGAGGAGGAGCGGACCGCGGGCTCGCCCGCGCGGGGCGTCGTGGCGCTCGCGTTCGGCTGGCTCCTCTTCGGAGCGGCCGCGTTCATGCACTTCGCGTTCTATGACTTTTTGCCGGTGCTGGCCGCCGCAACACTCCTCGCGGCGGTCACCGTGCTGCTCGTCCCG
>VGPA01000228.1 GCA_016875665.1 Chloroflexota bacterium
GGCCGCCGACGAGCGCCGGCAACTCCGTCGCGGAGGCGCGCTCCACCGCCTGCCGCAGCTGCGCGGCGAGCGTTGACGTTCCGGACAGGTCCGCCGCTTCGACCCGGGCGAGCGCTTCGGCGGGCGCGAGGACCAGGTCGGCGGCGGCGGCGCGCGCGGCGGCGCCGAGATCGGCGCCCGGCTCGACCTCGACGACGTCGTACCCCAGCTCGCGGAAGTGGGCTGCCAGCCCCGCCCTGCCGTCGGTGTCGGCGGCGAGCAGCACCCTGCCCCTGGTCAAACGTGTCGCTCCCCTCGCCTGTGTAACCGGAGCGTACACCCCGCCCGCTTTGCGTACGCCGTCAATCGAGGTGCGGCCGCAGCCGCACGGGCAGCGAAGCGACCGCCGGCTGGAAACCCTAGGAGTCGCGTACCAGCGGCGTGAGCGCCGCGGCCGCGATCACCGTGACCGCACCGGCGGCGGCGGCGAGCGTCGGCGCGCCGACGACGTCGGCGAGCGTTCCCGACGCGACGATCATCGGCAGCCACGAGAGATTGAGCAGCGCGATGCGCGCGCCGAACACGCGCGCGCGAAGGTCGGGCGGGCTTGCCTCCTGGATGATCGTGACGTTGGGCACCACGAACAGGATGTTGCTCACGCCGGAGAGCGCGCCGAGGAGCAGGAGCACCTCGAACGGCGGGCAGAGCGCGATGAGCATCAGCACGAGCCCGTTGCAGGCGAAGCCCGCGATCGTGCCGAGCAGCGCGACCCAGGTGGCCGCGAGTGGATTCGGGAGCAACGGGTCGAACACGGCGGCGAGCGCGGGGGCGGCGGTGATCGTCGCGTGCACCCCCCGGGCAGGCGCACGGGCAACGCGGCCGCCACCAGCGTCAGCGCGACCCAGAAGAAGATCCGGCCGAGGTCGAGCATCGGTGGCGCCGACGCGGAGAGGACCGCGAGCACGACCGCGGTCGCCCCGACCACGAGCAGGACGAGGACGCGGACCCGCTCCGGGATGCTGTCCAGCACCGGCGGATCGTAGTGAGGGAGGCCGATTCGGCCGGAGAAACGAAAAGAGGGCCCGAAGGCCCTCTTCGCGCGCGCTTTGCAAGCGCCTCTAGAGGCGGCGAAAGAATCCCTAGATGCCCTCGAGACCAGCACCGCTGCCGAGCACGAGCGCGGCAAGGCTGGCGAGGACGAGAACGATCCGGCGCATGTAAGTGACCTCCCTTCCCGAGGACCTTCCTTGCTGTTCTGATCGGCAGGGAAGTTAAGGTCCCAGGCAGGGTCCTACTCAGAGCCGCTCGTAGCGCTCCACGTCCACAACGAAAACGGTGGCCCCGCCGAACGTCACCTCGACCGGCATGGGAAGCACGAACTCCCCGGGGGAGAGGATCGGCGGCGGCGCCGGGTTGAAGATCTCCGTACGCGAGCGGCAGGTGCGGCGGATGATCTCGAGAACGTCCTCCACTTGCGCGTCCTCGACCCCGACCATCACGGTCGCGTTCGACTGCTTGAGGAATCCGCCCTGGGAGCGCAGCTGCGTCACCCGGTGCTCGCGCTCGGTCAGGGACTCGACCAGCGCGCGCTCGTCCTCGCCGTGCACGACCGCGATCACGAGCTTCACGTGCGGAATGGTACGAGGAGCGCCAATACGGCTCCGGCGATCTCCTCGGCGATCGACGTTTCGTCGCGGCCCCCCGGCACGACCGTGATCCGCCCGGGCTCGGCGGCGGCGAGCGCCAGATAGCCCCGGCGGAGCCGATCGTGGAAGCCCCGCTCGCGGGATTCGAACCGGTCCCAACGCGCGCCGGAGGCGTCCCGCGCGCGCGACCGCTCCGCGGCAACCTCCACCGGCACGTCGAGGAGGAACGTTCTGTCCGGCGCCAGCCCGCCGACCGCGGCGGCGGTGATCGCGCGGAGGCCGCCGAGATCGGCCCCGCGTCCGTAGCCCTGGTACGCGAGCGTCGAGTCGAAGAAGCGGTCCGCGACGACGACCTTCCCCGCATCGAGCGCGGGATGGATGACCTCGCGCACCAGCTGCGCCCGCGCGGCGCTGAACAGGAGCGCCTCGGTCTCCGCCGCGAGCTCGACATCCTGCGCGTGGAGCAGGATCTCGCGGATGCGTTCACCGAGCAGGGTGCCGCCGGGCTCACGCGTGAGCAGCACGTCGTGTCCCGCCCCACGGAGGCGATCCGCGAGGCGGCGCGCCTGCACGGACTTCCCGGACGCCTCGCCGCCTTCGAACGTGAGGAACAGCCCGCGCCTCACCTGGACACCTGGACGCGGCGGTGCGGCTCCGCGCCCACGCTGGCCGAGGTGAGGTTCGCGCGCTCCACCAGCTCGTGCTGGAGCTTGCGCATGTAGGCGTTCTGCGGCGCGAGCTCCACCTCGTCGCTGTCCCCGTTCACCACGGCGGCGATCGCTTCGCGCGCCTCGCCGAGGGCCGCCTCTTCGGGCGAGCGCCGCATCTCGAACACGCTCGCCAGCGCGCTCGCGATCTGCGAGAGCGAGTTGCCGCGCGAGACGTACACCGGGACGCCCGCGGACTCGGCGCTGCGCAGCCGTGGGGTGCGGCGGCGGTAGTAGTTCTTGAGCGTGAGCACCACGTCCGCCTCTTCCGGCTCGCGCACGATCGCGACCGGCAGGCCGAGGCCCCGCGCGGCGTCCTCGAGGCGCGTCCAGGACATACCGAACGGGTAGACGCGGAGCGTCTCGCCCGGGGCCGGACCGCGCGGTGCGCGCGGGGTGCTGCGCCGCTCGACCGTCTCCGCCGCCTGCGTGGTCGGCTGCTGCATCCCGATGCGCACCTCGCCGTCCTCGCCGCGCTCGCGCAGCTCCGGCGCGATCGGCTGGCCGAGCAGGATGGCGTCCACGG
>VGPA01000229.1 GCA_016875665.1 Chloroflexota bacterium
CGAAGCCACTGCGTGCAAACCGACGGCCAAGCCCGAGGCGAAGGCCGGCGGATTAACCCAGCCCCAATTCGTCGAGCCGGTGGTCGCTGATCCCGAAGTGGTGGGCGACCTCGTGGACTACGGTGTCACGCACGATGTCCGCCTGGCCCTTCGGGCTCGAGGTCATCGCCTCGATCGGCACGCGGTAGATCGTGATGCGATCCGGCAGCACCGGCTCGCCGCCCCAGCGGTCCGTCAACGGAACGCCCTCGTACAGGCCGAGCAGCGTGCCGCCTTCGGGGCACTGCTCGGGAGTGGGCTGGTCCGCGACCACGACCTCGACGTTGCGCATCCGCTCGCGGAACGCCGGGGGCAGGTCCGCCAGCGCGCGGCGCACCAGGCGGGCGAAGCGCGCGCGGCGCATGTTGGACACGGCTCCACTCTCGCACGCGCGTCCCCCGGCGAGGAGCCTCAAGCCTCAGGCCGCGGCGGCCGCCCGGGACCCCGTCATGGCCGCACGAAGGTGCGCGAGCGCACGGGTGCGCAGCCGGCACGCACCGGACTCCGAGAGACCGAGCAGCGCCCCGACCTCGCGGAGCGTGAGCGCTCGCCCGTAGGAGAGGGCGACCGCGCGGCGCTCCGTCTCGGGTAGGGTGCGCAGCGCCGCGAGCACCATCGGCCACCGCGGATCGGGAACGCTCGGCATCGCCGCCCGCTCCTCGGGCTCGCGGCCCGCTTCGAGCATCCGCTCGAGCGAGACCTCGAGGTACGGCTGGGGGAGATCCTCGTCCACCGCACGCTCCGCGCGGTACTTCCGCCGCGCGGTGCGGCTGAGCGGGTCGCGCGCGCGGAGCGCGTCGAGCACCTGTCCGCGCACGCGCCGCGCCGCGTATGCCCCGAACGGCGCGCCCCGATCCGCCTTGAAGCGCTGCGCCGCCTGCACCAGCCCAACGAGCCCCCAGGCCACCAGGTCCTCGCGGTCGGCGCCGCCGCAGCGCGCGTCCACGGTGCGGATCGCCACCGCCCTCGCCAGCCCGATGTGGGTCACGATCCGGTCCTCGATCGATTGCTCCATCGCTCTCCCCTCAGCCCGCGCGTCGGAGGCTTGATATCGGGCGCGGTGGGCCGTGTCAATAAGACAGTGACAGGGTTTTCCACGATCTGCTCGCGGCGCGTTCGTGCGGCGCCGTGGTTTGCCGCACCCGGCGCGCTCGCGTACTAATGAGCCCATGCACATCCTCGTCTGCGTCAAGCAGGTGCCCGATTCCACCGTGCGCGTGAAGGTCGCGCCGGACGGCAAAGCCATCGCCACCGACGGCATCACCTGGGCGATCTCCGCGTACGACGAGTACGCCGTCGAGCTCGCCCTCGAGTACAAGGACGCCGAACCCGCGACGGTGGTCACGGCCGTGTCCCTCGGTCCGGCCCGTTCCCGCGACGCCCTGCGTCAGGCGCTCGCCATGGGCTGCGACGAAGCCGCGCTCGTCACCGGCGATGGGACGGAATCGCTCGGCGGCCTCGCGATCGCGCGCGGCCTCGCCAAGGTGATCGCCGAGCGGAAGCCCGACCTGATCGTCTGCGGCAAGCAGGCGTCCGACGACGACGCGGGCCTCGTCGGCCCCGCGCTCGCGGAGGCGCTCGGCGTGCCGTTCATCCCGATGGTGACCTCGATCGCCAAGGGGGACGGCGCCGGCGTGCGGGTGACCAAGGAGGTGGACGGCGGCCACGAGGTCTGGCGCACCGACGGCCCCGCCGTGCTGAGCGTGCACAAGAGCGCCAAGGAGCCGAGGTATCCCTCGCTTCCGGCCATCATGAAGGCCAAGAAGAAGGTGATCGCCGAGACGGCGCTCTCCTCCGTGGTGGACGATGCCGCGCGCGCGGTGCCGCGGGCGCAGATCGTGTCGCTGGAGCCGCCGCCGGCGCGTGGCGGCGGCAAGATCCTGAAGGGTGACGACGCGAAGGCGCTGGCGCAGGATCTCGCGAAGCTGCTGCGCGACGAAGCGAAGGTGCTCTCATGAACGTCTGGGTCATCGCGGAGCGGCGCGACGGCGAGCTGCGCCGCGTCACGCACGAGATCGCGGGTCACGGCTCCACCCTGGGCGACCTGACCGTGGTCGAGGTCACCGGGCTCGAGCGTCCCACCGGTGCGCCGGTCGCGGCCGCCCTGGCGGCGAAGGCGAAGGCGGAGCAGCCCGACCTGATCCTGTTCGGCGCGACGCCGCTCGGCAAGGAGTCCGCGGCGCGTCTCGCCGCCAAGCTCGATGCCGCGTACGCCTCCGAGTGCACGGACGTCGCGGCTGCCGACGGCGGGGTCACGGTCAAGCGCTCGATGTACGCGGGCAAGGTCCGCGCGGTGGTGCGGCTGCCGCTGCCGGCAGTCGTTTCAGTGCGGGCGAACGCGTTTCCTCTGCGGGACGGCTTCACTACTCCCGCGCCGGCCACCGTGGCGGGTGACGCCTCGGCCGAGCAGGTCACGTTCGAGGCGTTCAACGCGACGCAGAAGACCGGAACGCGACCCGAGCTCGGGGAAGCGCGCATCATCGTGTCGGCCGGCCGCGGGCTGAGGGGTCCCGAGCACTGGCCGCTGATCGAGGGCCTCGCCGACGCGTTCGGCGCCGCGATCGGCGCGTCGCGCGCGGTGACCGATGCCGGCTGGCGGCCGAACGAGGAGCAGGTCGGCCAGACGGGCAAGACCGTCGCCCCCGACCTCTACGTCGCGGTCGGCATCTCCGGCGCGATCCAGCACCTCGCCGGGATGGCGTCGAGCAAGGTGATCGTCGCGATCAACAAGGACCCCGACGCCGACATCTTCAAGATCTGCGATTACGGCGTGGTCGGCGACCTGTTCGCATTCGTCCCCGCGTTCACCGACGCCGTGA
>VGPA01000230.1 GCA_016875665.1 Chloroflexota bacterium
CCGCCGGCGTGGCCGCGGCGCTCGCCTCGACGAGCCGCTCGACGTGCCGAGCGACCTCCTCGCGCGCGGCGAGCCCTTCGCGCCACTCGCGCGGGATCGCCCCGATGCCGAGCGACGCGCCGAGCAGTGCCCCGACCGTCGAGGCGCGCCCGGCGTTGTCCCCGCCGGCGCGCGAGGTGTTCAGCACGGCCGCACGGAAGTCGCGCTCGTGGTGGAGCGCCGCCTGCGTCGCGGAGGTGAAGCTGTTGTTCAGGCGGCAGCCCGGGCCGAGCGCCGCGGTCGCCGCCGGGACCTCCTCATCGGCCCGAGCAAGCGCCCCGCGATACTCCGCGCGAACCTCGGCGTACACGTGGGCGCTGGACGGCAGCCGCAGCTCCTCCTCCGCGGAGCACGTGGTGTGCAGGCACATCGGACCGAACGGCTGCGGCTGCGTGATCAACGTCGCCGGCCAGATCGGCGCGAAGGCGCCGCCCGCCGGGAAGCTCCCGTCGATGCGGCAGGCCTGCCCGAACGACGCGTTCGCCGGCACCATCTCGGCGCTCTCGCGCAGGCGCGCGTCGCGCAGCTCCTGCGGCACCTCCTCGAGCCGGTCAGTGCCGCGCGGGAGCGAGTCTGCCGCCTCGGCGAGCGCATCGCGGATCGGCGCGCCGCGCAGGAGCGCGCGCAGCGCGAGCGCGAGGAACTGCGCGTGGGCCACCGCCCGCGTGTTGTTCTGCGTCACGCGGGTGGCCCGCTCGATCACGTCCAAGAACGCGGGATCGTCGCGGTGCGCGACGACGACCGACGCGATCCGGGAGGTGGTCGACTGCTCGAAGTCGTCCGCGCCGCGCTGGTAGTCGATCGGCGCGCCGGGGTGCTGGTCACGGAGTGCCGCGTAGTTGAACATCGTCATGCGCATCGCGTGGTCCTTGTAGCCGGTGTAGGTGGGCGAGCCGAACGCCTCGACGAAGCGCCGGCCGAAGTCGGCGGCGTCGAAGCGTCCGCGCTCGGCGACCGACGCCAGCTGCAGGAGCGCGCCGTGGCCGTAGTGAGTCTGCTCGCCGGAGCGCTTCCCCTGGTGGTAGTGCCCCGCCTCCTTCATGTGGTCCCGGGTGCCCTGCTCGGTCCGAGCGGAGGTCTTGAACTTCGGCGACGACTCCTCCATGCCCCGCAGGCCATCCGGCCACAGGGTGGCGATCTCGGCCTGGTTGTAGATCCAGTGCGTGCCAAGACAGGCGGCGTCGCCGATGAGCTGGCCCCAGATCGCTCCGCGGATGCGGTCGGCCAGCGACGGGGCCGCCCTCTCCAGGCGCTGCGTGGAAGCACGGGGATCGGGCACCGCTCCGGCGCTCGCGGCGGACGAGGGCGCCACGCGCGGCTCGATCGCTCCCCACTTGCGGGCGACGAACGCGCGCGTGCCGCCGGCCTCCAGCTGCTGGGCGACGGCGGCCCCCATGCGGAATCCCTTGCGCTCCTGGCCGGTCGTGACGTTCCGGACCGTCGCGTGGCGAAGCGACACCTCGAGGCTGTCGCCTTCGCGAACGAGCGAGGTGATCCCCGCGATCTGCATCGCCGGCAGCCCGTCGTTCAGTGCGGCGCGGAAGAAGCCGCCCGCCATCGTCTCGGCGATGACCGCGGCGACGCCGGCGTCGAGCAGCGCGCGGATCGCGCGCTCGTGCGCGACGCCGGTCGGGAAGTTCCTCCCCGCCACGATGAATCCGCCGCGTTCGAAGCGGTTCGGGAAGGACGGGTCGAGCGCGGTCATGACGACCCGTCCAGGGTCGGCGCTGCCCGCCGGCCCGGCCGGGAGGATCCCGCGATCGACGGGAACGTCGTCTCCGAAGACGTACGCCTTCCCGCGCAAGGGCGTGTCGACGTTGATCGGACGGGGCTGACGCTCCATACGCACTCCTTCGCCGCTCGCCTTCGGTCCCCGGGCGCCGGTGATCCGGCGGGCGAGCCGCATTGCCCAGTGCAAGGGTCCTCCCGCTCGATCTTGGCGCAACGTGCGGCACCGCCATTCCGGCTCCGCCGTGATGGTCGACCGGCACAGTGTCAGCGATGTGCGGTCAGCGGCGAGCAAACCCCATTCGAATCGTGTCGAAAGCGGCGAGCGCGCGCGCCCGCGCCGCGGAATGATCCAGCATGGGCGGGGCGGGAACGGCGCGCGCCCACCGGGCACGGTAGACGCCGTCCGGGTCGAAGCGCTGCGCCTGAAGCCCCGGGTTGAACACGCGGAAATACGGGGCGGCATCCGCCCCGCATCCGGCGACCCATTGCCACCCGAGCGTGTTGTTGGCGAGGTCGGCGTCGACGAGCGTGTCCCAGAACCATCGGGCACCCAGCCTCCAGTCCATCAGCAGATCCTTCACCAGGAAGGAGGCGGTGACCATCCGCACCCGGTTGTGCATCCATCCCGTCTGCCACAGCTGCCGCATCCCGGCGTCGACCAGCGCGAAGCCGGTGCGCCCGCGTCGCCACGCGGCGAACCCCGCCTCGTCCTCACGCCACGGGAGCCGCGCGAACTCGGGGCGCAGGGGCTCGTCGCTGCTGTGGGGAAAGTGGACCAAGAGGTGATAGCCGAACTCGCGCCAGCCCAGCTGCCGTAGGAAAGCGTCCGCGCCGGGGCGGCGGCGCAGCGCGCGCCAAACCTGATGCGGCCCGATCTCCCCGTGGTGGAGATGCGCGGACAGCGCCGAGGTCCCCTCGAGATCGACCCGGTCGCGTCGCGTCGCGTAGCCGGACACTTCCGCGTCCGCGAAGCGCCCCAGCGCTCGCCGCGCGGCCGCCTCGCCTGGCGTCCACCTCTGCGCGAGGCGTGCGGTCCACGCGGCGGCCGGAGCGATGGCCAAGCTCTCGACGGTGGCATCGCCGGGC
>VGPA01000231.1 GCA_016875665.1 Chloroflexota bacterium
CCCGCGGCTCCTCCGAACGCCGTGCCGGCCGCCACCATCGCCGAGGAGAAGGCGAAGGCGGTCGTGCGCGCCGCGGTCGCCTGCTCGGTCAGCAGCGCCGCATTACCCACCGCGCGCACGCCGAAGCACGCGGCCGCGGCGAACGTGAGGGCGAGCGTGGGAAGCAGCGGCATCCCGGCATTGGGCACGAGGCCGATCGCCGCGCCGTAGGCGAGCACCGCGATGACGATCGTGCGTCGCGTCCCGAACCGGTCGCCGAGCCGTCCGCCCAGCTGCGTTCCGGCGAGCAGGCCAACCCCCTGGGCGAGGGCGTACGTCGATGCGATGCCCTGCGCGAGGCCGAACGTTCCCTCGAGATAGGCGACGACGAACGTGGCCCACGTGCCCCACGCCACCGCCCCGGGCAGATGGGAGCAGGGCGTCGCCATCGCCGAGCGGTCGGTGAGTACGAACACGTAGGTGCCGAGCATCCCTCGTGCCTGTACCGGAAGGGCGACCGGCGCCGGCCACCGTGCGAGCGCCGCGGCCGACGCGAGCGAGAGGACGCCGGCGCCCGCGAGCGAGAGCCGCCATCCGGTCTGCTCCGCGAGGATGCCGGCCACCGCCACGCCGGCGAGCGAGGCCGTGGTGTTCGCGAGGAAGAGCGAGGCGACGGCGCGCCCGCGCTCTCCCGTCGAGTAGAGCTCCGCCGTCGTCGAGACGACGTTCGGCATGATCACCGCGGCGCCCATCCCCGCGATACCGCGCGCGAGCAGCAGCAGCGGGTACGTCGGGGCGAGCGCTCCGAGCACGGTGAAGACGCCCGAGACGACCGCCCCGCCGATCATGAAGCGGCGCCGTCCGAGGCGGTCCGCAAGCGGTCCCGTGATGAGCGCGGCCACGATGCCGGGCACCGTGTACGCGGCGACCAGCAGGCCGACCGTACCCGGCGTGACCGAGAAATCGCGGGCGATCGTCCCGACCAGGGGTGCGACGGTCGTCGCCGAGTAGATCGCGGCCAACACCGCGACGATGAAGGTGCGCTGGACGGCCGCTCGGGAAGTACTGATCGTTACAGGGTACGGTCTCCGCCAGTAACGCTCATTCCAGGGCTACGGCGTCAGGCACCGCCGTCGTCGTCGCCCGCGGCGCGGCGAGAGGCGCCGTACACCTCGCGCATCTTGCCGGGTCCGAGGTTCGGTCCGATCACGCCCTGCTGCTCCATCAGGTCGATCAGGCGGCCCGCTCGCGCGAATCCGACCGTCATCTTGCGCTGGAGCATCGAGACCGAGGCCTGGCCGGCGCGCCGGACGATCTCGACCGCCTCCTCGTAGCGCGCGTCGTCGATCTCCTCATCGCCGCCGTCGAGGCGGCTGCGCACCTTTCTGTCCTCGCCCTCGACGACCTCCGGGTGGAGATCCAGCCCGCCCTGGTTCCGCCAGTGCCGGGCAATCGAGGCGATCTCGTTGTCGGAGACGTACACGCCCTGCGCGCGCACCGGCTTGGCGAGATCCGGCGGGAGGACGAGCATGTCGCCGCGGCCGAGCAGCTTCTCGGCGCCCGTCATGTCGAGGATCGTCCGGGAGTCGACCGCGGACGCCGTGGCGAACGCGATGCGCGCGGGGATGTTGGCTTTGATCAGCCCCGTGATGACGTCTACCGAAGGCCGCTGCGTGCCGAGGATGAGGTGGATGCCCGTGGCGCGCGCGAGCTGCGCGACGCGCGTGATCTGCTTTTCCACCTGGATCGGCGCCTGGAGCATGAGGTCGGCCAGCTCGTCGATGAAGAAGACGATGTACGGGATGCGGTCCTGGCCCTCGCGGCCCTCGTTGTACTGCGCGATGTTGCGCGCCGACGCGCGCGCGAGGAGCCGGTAGCGGCGGTCCATCTCGCCGGTCACCCAGTACAGGGCGTTCAGGATCTTCTCGTGGTCCGTCATGACGGGCACGATCAGGTGGGGCACCCCGGCAAAGCCCTGGAAGTCGACCCGCTTGAGGTCGCCGATGAGGAAGCGCACCTCATCCGGCGTCGCCGAGAGGAGGATGCTGCACAGGATCGACGACAGGCAGACGCTCTTCCCCGACCCGGTCTGTCCGGCGACCAGCAGGTGCGGCAGCTTCGCGATGTCGGTGACGATCGGCGAGCCCGCGACGTCCCGCCCGAGCGCCGCCGTGAGGTGCGAGCCGCCGTCGCGGAAGGTCGATGTCTCGACGACGTCGCGCAGCGCGACGAGGCCGATGGCGAGGTTCGGGATCTCGATGCCGACGACGCTCTTGCCGGGCACCGGGGCCTCGACGCGGAGGCTGCGCGCGGCGAGCGCGAGCGCCAGGTCGTCGGCGAGCGCCTCGATGCGCGAGACCTTCACGCCCGCGGCCGGCTTGATCTCGTACCGCGTCACGACCGGGCCGACGCTCGCCTCGACGACCGACGCCTGGATGTTGAAGTGCGCGAGGGTCTCCTCGATCACCTGACCGTTGCGCAGAACCTCTTCGCGGCTCGAGCGAGCGGCCGTCCCGCCCTGGAGCAGGTCGATCGGGGGCAACGTCCAAGGCACGCCAGGCTGGCTCGCGTGCAGCACGCCCTCCGCCACGATCATCGCGCTCGGCAGGCCGGCGATGGACGGCGGGTGCGCCGACGCCGCAGCCGCCGCGGCGGCGGGCGAGAGCGGGAGCTGTTCGGGCTTCTTCGGCGGCGGCGTTTCCGCCTTCGGGGCGGGCTTGGGCGCCGGGCGCTCCTCCGGGAGGTTGATCCGGATCTGCTGTTGGGAGGCCGCGATCGGCGGGGCCGCTTCGGGCCGGCGCTGCTTCACGGCCGCGGTGCGATCGCGTCTGGGTTCGGGCCGCTCGGAACCCGGGCG
>VGPA01000232.1 GCA_016875665.1 Chloroflexota bacterium
CGGGGAGACCCTGCGCCTGACCTTCTGATCCGGTTCAGACCCTGACGAGCCGCGCGTCCTGAACGGCGCGCACCTTGCGGATCTCCTGCAGGACCTCGTCGGGCAGTTCCACCGCTTCGTCCACGTTCACGACCCCGACGGCCTGCTGGCCGCTGCGCCCGAGTGCGAAGGTCCCGATGTTCACGCCGTGGCGGCCGAGCACCGTGCCGACGTCGCCAATGACGCCGGGCTGGTCGCTGTTGCGGAGGACGATCATCGAGCCTTCGAGCGGCGCGTCGATCGGGATGCCGTCGAGCAGCACGAGGCGCGGCGCGGCCCGATCGAACACCGCGCCTTCGACCCAGCGTTCACCCTCGCTGGTCGTGAGCTTCACCGACAGGAGGCGGGTGTGATTCCGGGGCCGCGAGCTGTGAGACTCGATGACCTCGATGCCCCGGTCCTTCGCCACGGTGCGCGCGTTGACCGCACTGACGCCGGACGAGAGGATGGGGCGAAACAGGCCCACGAGCACGGCGCTCGCCAGCAGCTCGTTCTTGCCCTGGGCCAGCTCGCCGTAGTACCGCACGCCCAGGCCCTGAATCCGCGCGCCGGTGAGCTGGGCCACGAACGAGCCGAGCCGCTCGCCCAGTACCAGGAAGGGCGCGAGACGCGCGTGTTCCTCCGCCGACACCGACGGGAAGTTGACGGCGTTGCGGATTACGCCGTCCCGGAGGAAGTCGCGAAGGGCGGCCGTCGTCTCGATGCCGACCAGCTCCTGAGCCTCCCGCGTCGACGCCGCGATGTGGGGCGTGGCGATGACCTGCGGGAGCCGCTGCAGGCGCTGGTCCGCCGGCGGCTCGGTCTCGTAGACATCCAGCGCGGCCCCGGCAACCTGGCCGGCCTCGATGGCGTCGGCCAGCGCCGCTTCGTCGATGAGGTCGCCACGCGCCGTGTTCACCAGCCGGATGCCGCGCTTTGCCTTCGCGAGCCGCGCGGCGTTCACGAGCTTGCGCGTCGTGGACGTGGACGGCATGTGCAGGGACAGGTAGTCCGCGCGCGCGAACAGCTCGTCGAGCGTCACGAGCTGGACGCCGAGGTCATCCGCCACGTCCGTGGAGATGAAGGGGTCGTGCGCGATGACGCGCATGCCGAACGGGGCGACGCGTCGCGCCACTTCCTGCCCGATCCGGCCGAGGCCGGCGAGGCCCAGCGTCTTGTCCCGCAGCTCCTCACCCTGGAAGCGCTTCTTCTCCCAGCGGCCCTGCTTCATCGCCGCGTCGGCCGCGGGGACGTGTCGGGCGAGCGACAGAATCAGGCCGACCGCCAGCTCGGCCACGCTGATGCTGTTGGCGCCCGGCGCGTTCATGACGACGATGCCGCGCGCGCTGGCGGCCTTGACGTCCACGTTGTCCACGCCGGTGCCGGCGCGGGCGATGACGCGCAGTTCGCGCGCGTGTTCGATCAGGGCGGCGTCGACCTTCGTCGCGCTGCGCACGACGATGGCGGCCGCGTCGCGCACGTCGGCGCGAAGCTGTTCGAGCGGTCTGCCGCTCTGCTGATCGACCTCCCAGCCTTCGGCGCGCAACAGGTCGGCGGCCGAAGCCGGCAGGTCATCGGCGATTACGATCTTCATGATGTGGATGACAGGGATGGTTGTAGTGGATAACGGCCTCACAGTATAAAAGACCGTTGCCTCGACGTCGCACCATCATGGTGCAAACCGCTGAAAGCTTCGATTTCAACTGCGATCCGGCCCCGCCGGGTCGTCTTTTCAACAGGGTTTTCCACACTTTCTGTGAACGGCGGACCTCGGACGGACGGGCGAGTCCCCTAAGCGGCAGGCACGAACGCGTGCGCGAGCGCGGGGCGCGTCGGGTCGAGGGACAGCCGGCGGGAGCAGCGGCATGAATCGCAAGGTCACGGTCGTAGGTGGCGCCGGCAACGTGGGCGCCACGGTGGCGCGCGTGGTCGCGTCGAAGGAACTGGCCGACGTCGTCATCATCGACATCGCGGAGCAGAAGGCCGCCGGTGTCGCGCTGGACATGTACGAAGCCTGTCCGATCGACGGGTCGGACGCGCGGGTCATCGGCGGCGCGGACTGGGACGCCGCGAGCGGATCGGACGTGGTCGTCATCACCTCGGGCAAACCCCGGAAGCCGGGCATGAGCCGGGACGACCTCGTGCGCGACAACTTCGAGATCATGAAGAGCATCGCGCCGAAAGTGGTGCAGTACTGCCCGGACGCCGTGATCATTCCGGTCGCGAACCCGCTCGACGCCATGGCGCAGGCGCTCTTCCGGCTGACGAAGTTCCCGCGCGAGCGGGTGATCGGCATGGCGGGCGTGCTCGACTCCGCCCGCATGAGCACCTTCATCGCGATGGAGCTGAAGGTGTCGGTGGAGAACGTCCACGCCTTCGTCCTGGGCGGGCACGGCGACACGATGGTGCCGCTCGCCCGCTATTCGACGGTTGCGGGCATTCCGATCACCGAGCTGCTGTCGAAGGAGCGCATCGACGCGATTGCGAAGCGGACCGCGGACGGCGGCGCCGAGATCACCAAGCTGGTCGGGACGAGCGCCTGGTATGCGCCGGGCGCGGCGGCGGCCGAGATGGTCGAGGCGATTCTGAAGGACAAGCGGAAGATTCTGCCGTGTTCGGTGTTCCTGCAGGGCGAATACGGGATTCAGGATCTGTTCGTCGGCGTGCCGGTCAAGCTGGGGGCCCGGGGGCTGGAGCAGATCGTCGAGATCACGCTGACCGCCGACGAGCGGGCGGCACTGATGAAGTCGGCCGCCGCGGTGAAGGAGCTCGTGGATGTGATCGGCGTCTAGGCCGCTTCACCCCTTGA
>VGPA01000233.1 GCA_016875665.1 Chloroflexota bacterium
AGCCGCCGCCTCCGCCGCCCCAGCCCATCCCCACTAGCCGGCCTCCCCGTCCTCGAGCGGCTCTTCCCGTGACGGACCTGCGGTGTGCGCGGCCGGCTCGCTCGGCTGGCGCGCGCGAAGTCGCTTCTCGTGCGCCTCCTGGTCCTCGTCCACGCCGAGCTCCTCCTCGATCAGCTGGCGGCGGTACATCCGGGCGTACAGGCCACCGTGCGCGAGGAGCGACTGGTGGTCGCCCCGCTCGGCGATCCGGCCGTCGTCGAGCACCAGGATCTCGTCGCAGTCCTTCACCGTCGAGATGCGGTGGGCCACGATGATGCTCGTCCGCTCCCGCATGACACCGCGCAGCCGGCGGAGGATCTCCGCTTCGGTGTAGGTGTCGACGGCCGAGAGCGCGTCGTCGAGGATGAGGATGCGCGGATCCTTGGCCACCGCGCGGGCGATCGCGGTGCGCTGCTTTTGGCCACCGGAGAGCGTCACGCCGCGCTCGCCGATCCGGGTGTCGTACCGCGCCGGGAAGTCGATCACGTCCTTGTTCAGCTGCGACACCTCGCCGGCCCAGTCGAGACGCTCGGGAGTGAGGTCGGCCTCGGTGCCGAAGGACACGTTCGAGCGGAGCGGTACGGAGAACAGGAACGTCTCCTGCGGCACGAAGCCGATCGCGCGGCGCAAGGTCCGCAGCGGGTAGTCGCGGACGTCGACCCCGTCGATGAGGACCCGGCCGCCCGTGGCGTCGAAGAGCCGCGGCACCAGGCCGACGAGCGTGCTCTTGCCCGCGCCCGTCGTACCCACCACCGCGAGCGACCCGCCCGCCGGCACGCTGAACGAGATGTCTCGCAGGATCGTCTCGGCCCCGTACGAGAAGGTCACGTTGTGCATCTCGACCGATCCGTGGATCTGGGTTTCAGCTGGCACCGCCGGGTCCTCGATCGTGGGCTCGGCGTTGTAAACGACCTGGAGGCGCCCGAGCGACGCCCAGCCCTGCTGGAACATGTTGATCACCTCGCCGAGCAGCGCCATCGGCATCGAGACGAGCTGCATGTATCCGACGAACTCGAACAGCTGGCCGATGCTCATCTCGCCGGCGATGGCTCTCTGGCCGCCGAAGTACAGGATCACGAGCACGCCGAAGCCGTTGAGGAACATCATCGCCGGCCACATCGAGCCGTTGAACAGCTCGAGTCGGGTGGCGCGCTGGGCGTACTCGCGCGCGAGGCGCGCGAAGCGCGCGATCTCGGCGTTCTCCTGGGCGAAGGCTTTGACCACGCGGACGCCGGAGAAGCTCTCCTGCGCGCGTGTGGCGAGGTCGCCGAACTGCTCCTGCAGCTTCGCGAACAGCTTGTTCACGTGGTTGCCGATCCAGGCGAACAGGAGCACCGCGAACGGCACCAGAGCGATCGCGACGAGCGTGAGGTCCCCGCTCAGCTGCGCCATCGCGGCGGCCGTGAACACGAACGTCAGCCCGCTCTGGGCGATCTGCATGAAGCCGAACGAGTTCATCTGCCGCACCGCCGTGAGGTCGTTCGTCATGCGCGCCATCAGGTCGCCGGTACGCGTCTTCTGGAAGTAGCCCGTCTCGAGCGTTTGGAGATGGGCGAACAGGTCGCGCCGCATCTCGTACTCGATCGTGCGGCCGATGTTCATGAGCAGCCACCGCCCGCCGCCGCGGGCAACGCACTCCAGCCCGGTCACCGCGACGATCAGGGCACCCACGAGGGTGATCGCGCCGACCGGCGCGCCGTGGCTGATGCCGTCGATGAGCACGCCGATCAGCTTCGGGCTGAGGGTCGCGATGAAGGCCGAGGTGGTGGCCGAGAGGACCCCGACCACCAGGCGTCCCTGGTGGAGCTGGAGGTAGTGGACGAACGTGTCCTGAGGCCGTCTCAAATGTGAGTACCGTAACCTCGGCCGGACCCGGCGTCCGCATGGCCCATCACATTGCCGGGGCCCGCCACCGGGCACGCGCGAGCCCGGCGGCCCAGACCAGGACCGCGGCCGAAGCGAACACCGGGGCCACCCCCCATCGGTCCGCCACCGGGCCGGCGACGACGAGCGGGAGCAGCGAGAGGCCGGAGATGATCGTGGTCAGCACGCCGAACACCCGGCCACGGACGTCCTCACGCAGTTCTTCCTGAAGCGTCGTCATCGAGGGCACGAAGATGAACGAGTACGCCGCGCCGATGAGCGCGGTGAGCACCACGAGGAACGCCACGAGCACGGGGAGCGCTCCGCTCACGTGCGCCGCGCCCCGGATCACCTCCGCGAGCGGTCGCGCGATGGCCAGGCCGATGAGTGCGGACCCGAGAATGGTGAACGCGAGCGAGATCAGCCTCGTGCGCGCGATGCGCCCGCCGATGACGTTCAGCAGCACGATGCCCGCGACGACGCCGGCCCCGGCCGGCGCGACGAGCAGCGCGACGCTCCGCTCGCCGAAGCCGAGCACCTCGCGGACGTATCCGGGTGCGAGCGCGCCGGCCACCGCGATGAGCGTGTTCGCGATCGCGACGTTCGCGAGCGACCAGATGAGACCGGGCACCTCCCGCACCGACGCGATGGCGGACGCGAAGCCACGCCGCGTCTCGCTCACCGCATGGCCTGCCTCCGCCCCCGTGCCGAGCGTCCGGATCGGGGGCGACGGCGGCAGCGTGACGCAGAGCAGCGCGGCGGCGGCGAACATCGCGGCGAGGAGGATGAACAGCACCTCGTAGCCGGCGACCGTCAGCATCACGGGCGCCAGGATGACGAAGCCGCCGAGGAACGCACCGTTGTAGGTGAACGTGAAGAGGGAGTTGGCGACGAGCAGGTGCTCGCGGCGGACGATCGA
>VGPA01000234.1 GCA_016875665.1 Chloroflexota bacterium
GTGCCCACGGAGTGGGGCACGTTCCGGCTGCAGCTGATCTAAGGAGCGCCTGGACGCGGTCTCGGTGCGCACCGTCGCGCTCGAGCCGGAGTGCGCGCACGCCTGCAAGGTGCAGCCACTCGCGCGCTTCATCGAGCAGGAGCGGGGCTTCGCGGGAATGAACGGCACGTACTTCTGCCCGCCCGACTACGCGGAGTGCGCCGCGGCGCTGAACGCGTACGAGTACGCGCTGTTCGACCGCGCCCTCGGCCGCTGGCTCAACCCGTGGCGCCTCTCGGGACAGAACGCGCTCCTCACCTTCAACGGAGCCGGGACCGTCGCGTACCGTCGCTCCTTCGTGTACGACCAGAGCGCGGCCGCCAAACGGGCACCGCTCACCGCCGGCGTCTCGAACTTCCCGCTGCTGCTCCAGAACGGCGAGATCCTCGACACCTCGGCGGAGCAGACCGCGGCGCACCGGGCGCGCGGCGCGAAAGGAGCGATCGGGGTCGACGGCACGCACGTGCTCCTCGCGCTGGTGAGCGGGACGACGCTTGACGAGACGGCGCTCGTGCTGCGCGCCATCGGCGCGCGCGACGCGCTGAACCTCGACGACGACGGCTCGGCGGCGATGTTCGCCGATGGCGGTTAGAAGGCCGGGCCCGGCCGCCTGCTCCCGAACGCCATCGCGCTCACCCGGCCGTAGCCCGTCCGCCGGCTACTCCGCCGCGTTCGCGCCCCTGCGCCAGGCCTTCGAGCCGTCGTTGCGGAGCACGACCGAGAGGTCGCCGACCCTCCCGGCCGCGGCCGTGGGGTCGGGCGCCGGCGAGACGACGCTCGCCTTCAGCGTCTGCGCGCTCGGCTGCGCGCACGGGCTGGCGAGCCACAGGAAATGGGGCCACTGCCAGGTCGGGCCGGGGTCGCTCTTCACCGGATTGACTTGGCTGTGGCCGAGCACGTGCTCGCGGTTGGGCGGGAAGCCGTGCCGTGCGGCGATCTGGCACGAGAGCCCGGCGACCGCGCTGTACTGCGCCTGGGTGTAGGCCGGGTTCGTCACGGGGTCGAGCTCGATCCCGACCGAGCGCTGACTGTAGGCGAAGTTGCCGGCGTGGAACGCGGTGTCGGTCTCGAACACATCTGCGTCACGTGCCCGTCGCGCCGCACCACGTAGTGAGCCGGCAGGCGTGATCTGGGATTCATGAATGTCGCAAGTGTTCGCTCGTAGCTGATCGCGGTGTAGTGGATGACGATGTACCGCACGCGGTTCCCGCCGCGGCCGGCGTAGTAGCTGGTGGGCGCGGCGGCCACGTAGTCGATCGGACTCTTCGTCGGATACTGCGCGGTCGTGGCGGGAGCCGCGGGCGCGGCGGCCACCGCGAGCGACGACGGCGGCCGGAGCGGGGTCTCGTCGCCGGTGCGGGGGGTCGTCCGCGAGCGGATCGAGCGTGAACGTCGGCGGCGAAACCCCGGATGCGACCTGCGGCGCGATCCCGCACGCGGAATGCACGAAGACCGCGAGCGTCGCGACGAACGAGGCGAGATGCCAACCCATGCCCGGCGGTCCTCCGTTCCCGCGTTCGATCAAGCGACGGCATTCACCGATCGAATCCGTACGCGGGGCGTAGGCTCAGACACATGAGGTACGCCGGTCAACTGGCGGCCGCAATCGGATGCGCGCTCGTGATCTCCTGCACCGCGCCGGTCGCGACGTCGCCCGCGCCGAGTCCGGTCGTGACCGCATCACCGGCCCCGCCACTGCGGATGGCGGCACCGACCGCGACCCCGGCTCCGACCCCGGCGCCGACGCCGCGCCCGGATCCGCCCGTCGTCGCGGAGGATCCTGCAGGCATCGCCGCTCAGATGGCCACGGCGGAGCGCGCGATCCGCGATCGCAGCGTAAGCGGGCTCGACCTCGCGTGGATGGGTCATCTGCAGCAGCTCACGTACCGCAAGGTGGCGGCGCAGCCGTCGCAGCGCGCCCTCGTGCTCGCGGCGCTGCCGGCAGAGGTCCGCGCCGCGGCGACGGCCAACATGGACGCGACCAGCGACCTGCGGTCGCTGGTTAACCCGGGCTCCACGCTGCCCGCGGCATGGCTCATCGTCGAGCCCGCCCCGATGGAAGAGCTGCTCGGCTACTACCGGTCCGCCGAGGCGGAGTTCGGCGTCCCGTGGTACTACCTCGCGTCGATCCATCTCGTCGAGACGCGGATGGGGCGGATCAGGGGGACCTCGACGGCCGGCGCGCAGGGGCCGATGCAGTTCATGCCCGCCACATGGGCCGCGTACGGCCGCGGCGACGTCAACTCGAACAAGGACGCGATCGCAGGGGCGGCGCGCTATCTGAAAGCGAACGGCGCGCCGGCGAACATGCCGAACGCGCTCTTCCGGTACAACAACTCGGATCGCTACGTCCGCGCCGTGACCGCGTACGCGGAGAACATGCGCACGGACGAGGGCGCGTTCCGCGGCTACTACCACTGGCAGGTCTACTACCTGATGACGCGCGGCGACATCCTCCTGCCCGTGGGCTACGGACGCTGATCGTCGTCGGCGTGCCCTAGCGCGGGCGGCCCCCCGAGCGTGCCGATGCCGCTCGTCACAAGCTCGGGCGTGCGCCGCGCGGTGAAGTGCGTGCCGTCCACCCTGCGGCGGTTGCTCAGCCCTCGGTGGTCTCGTAGGCGTGTCGGTCGCCCGCTCGGTGGAATCTCGTGGCTCAACGTGTCGCGTTCGTCCTGTTCAATAGAGGAAGAAACTTCCGCGAGGGGTCGGGATGACGCACTCGACGCAACGCAGAATGGCGCTGGCGATCGCGGCGGCCGCGCTGGCCGTGGTCGCCCCGCT
>VGPA01000235.1 GCA_016875665.1 Chloroflexota bacterium
CGAGCCCGTCCCCTTCGTAGCCGTCGGCCTGCTCGCCCAGGCAGGCAACGACACAGCGCGCCCTCGGATCGACCGCCTCGCCGTGGACATCTGATTTGGCCCCACTGTGGACGTCTGATTTGGCCCCACCCTCGTCCGATCGCGTGCCGAGCGTTCGGGCTTTTCGGAGCTCGAGCGGGAGGTCGCGGAGAGGGTGGGGTCGAGGGTGGAGCTTTTTGAGCTGATCCGGAGGGATCGTGAGCGGGAGGGCTTGTCGATCCGGGCGTTGGCGGCCCGCCATGGGGTGCACAGGCGCGCGGTCAGGCAGGCGTTGGCTTCGCCGTGGCCACCGCCGCGGAAGCGCGTCGAGGGTCGCCCAGCGCCGGTGCTGGGCGTCTATCACGGGCTGATCGATGAGTGGCTCGAGGCGGACATGGAGGCGCCGCGGAAGCAGCGGCATACGGCCAGGCGGGTGTGGCGGCGGCTGGTCGACGAGTACGGGGCGAGTGTGTCGGAGCGGCAGGTCGCCCGCTACGTACGGGCGCGGCGGCGCGAGTTGGGGCTGCCGGTCGATGAGGTGTTCGTGCCGATGGCGCACGAGCCGGGCGCGGAAGCGGAGGTCGACTGGGGCGAGGCGGAGGTCTTGATCGCCGGTCAGCGGCGCACTGTGCATCTCTTCCTGATGCGCGGCTGCTATTCGGGCGCGGCGTTCGTGATGGCGTTCGAGCGGGAGACGCAGCAGGCGTTCCTGGAGGCACACGTGGAGGCGTTCCGGTTCTTCGCTGGCGTCTTCGCGCAGGTGCGCTACGACAACCTCGCCGCCGCGGTCAAGCAGGTGCTCAAGGGTCGCAGGCGCGTGGAGACGGACCGTTTCGTCGCGTTGCGCTCCCACTACCTTTACGAGTCGGTCTTCACCCGGCCCGGCAAAGAGGGCGCGCACGAGAAGGGCGGCGTCGAGGGCGAGGTCGGCCGCTTCCGCCGCAACTGGCTGGTGCCGATCCCGCACGTGGGCTCGCTCAAAGAGCTCAACGACCTGCTCGAGGACGCCTGCTTCGCCGAGCTCAAGCGTCGGATCGCCGGCCGCGCCGAGACGGTCGGCGAGGCGCTCCGCGCGGAGCGGCGGGCGCTGCGCGAGCTGCCCTTCGACGAGCACGACACCGCCGAGTACGCAAGCCCACGCGTCGACGCGAAGGCACTGGTAACGGTCAGGCAAAACCGCTACTCGGTGCCGGTCAGCCTGGCCGGGCTGCGCGTCCAGGCGAGGATCGGCGCGCGTGAGATCGTGATCTCGCACGGCGGGCGTCCGGTCGCCCGTCATCCGCGCGTGACGGGCCGCTTCCAGACCGCCGCCCGCCTCGACCACTACCTTGAGCTGCTCAGGCTCAAGCCCGGTGCCCTCAAGGGCTCGTTGCCGCTCCGCCAGGAGCGCGAGCAGGGCCGCTGGCCTGCCTGCTTCGACGAGCTCTGGGCCAAGCTCGAGCAGCGCTACGGCGCCTCCGAGGCCGCGCGGCAGATGGTCGACGTTGTCCTGCTCGCCCGCGAGCACGGGCCCGAGCGGGTCGAGCTCGCCGTCCGCGGCGCCCTCGCCGCCGGCGCCCACGACGGCCGCGCCGTCGCGCTCTTGGCCCGCCGCGGTGAGCAGCAGCCGACCCGCCAGCAACACCTCTTCGAGCTGCCCGAGCGGCTGCGACCGTTGAGCGAGCGGCCCTTGCCAACGCTCGCCGACTACGACGCCCTGCTCAGCCAAGGCGGCGCCCGGTGAGCGCCAACGCCAAGACTGCCGCGCTTGAGGCCCTCGTCGAGGCGCACACGATCGAGCTGCACCTGCCCACCGTCCGCCGTCGCTTCCGCGCGCTCGCCCAAGAGGCCGCACGCGAGCAGCAGACCCCGCTTGCCTACCTCGCCGCCCTGCTCGAAGCCGAAGTCGCCGAGCGCGCCGAGCGTAGAGAGCGGCGACGCCTCCTGGATGCCCGCTTCCCGCTGATGAAGCGACTCGAGGACTTCCGCTTCGCGGACAACCCCGCCATCCCGCAGGCCACGATCGCGGCGCTCGCCGAAGGCGCCTGGATCAACGATCGCGAGTCGGTGATCCTTACGGGCGAGTCCGGTACCGGCAAGACCCATCTCGCGATCGCGCTCGGCATCAGCGCCTGCCAACAAGGCCGCCGGGTGCGCTTCACCACCCTCGCCGCGCTCGCCAACGAGCTACAAGAAGCCGAGACTCGGCGCGAGCTCAACCGCGTCGTCGCTCGCTACGCCCGCATCGAGCTGCTCTGCCTCGACGAGCTTGGCTACCTGGCCCTGCCCGACGGCGCCGCCGAACTCGTCTTCCAAGTGATCTCCGAGCGCAACGAGCGCGCCAGCCTGATCGTCACAACCAATCTGCCCTTCGGCGAATGGACGAAGGTCTTCAACGACCCTCGGCTCGCCAAGGCCGTCGTCGACCGGCTCACCCACAAGGCGCACATCATCGAGACGGGCAGCGAGTCGTGGCGCTTCAAGCACGGACTCGCCCACAACAAGAAACGCCGCGCCGGAGCAGCCGCATGACCGGACCGCGCCGCGCTACCGCTCCTCCACTCCGCCTACGGCTCCGCTCCAGACCGGCAGCGCGGCACACCAGCAGCTATCAATCGACAGACAAACAACCTGACGACGGGTGGAGCCACTTCAAACGTCCACACCGGGGCCACTGCAGGTGTCTACGGCCAGGGTCGGCCCGGGCCGGGGGCGAGCAGCGGGTAGCGGCGCAGCAGGGCTTGCAGTTGTGTCTTCTCGTCGGCCGAGATCACGTACTCGTCGGGCCGCAACCGTTTGCCTTG
>VGPA01000236.1 GCA_016875665.1 Chloroflexota bacterium
TGACTCGTCGACGATGCAGAGATCGCACGCCAGGGCGACGCAGAGCCCGGCCCCGATCGCGGCGCCCTCGACCGCGGCGATCGTCGGAACCTCCAGGTCGAGGATGGAGAGGTACCGCGCGTAGAAGCCCCGCATGAACTCCCGCGACTCGTCGCGGCTCACGCCCCGGAGCCGCTCCAGCATACGAAGATCGCCCCCGGCCGAGAAGGCGCCCCCGGCCCCGGTGAGCACCACCGCCCGCACCTCGGCGTCGGAAGCGAGCGACCGCACGGCCTCGCGCAGCGCGTCGCCGAGCTCGGGGGTCATGGCGTTCTTGCGGGGAACGTCGTCGAGGACGAGCGTGACGACCGTTCCGTCGCGGACGACCTGCAGCATGTCCGCGGCGGTACCACGGGCAGACCGGCGGCTCCACGGCGCCCCGGTGCTGGTACGGTGCTCCCGTGACCGACGACGACGCACGGCGCTTCATGCGCGAGGCCCTCGGGGCGAGCCGGGAGGCGCTGCCCGCATGCCGCCCGAACCCCCCCGTGGGGTGCGTGCTCGTCCGGCGCGGGGCGATCGTGGCGCGGGGGTTCACGCAGCCTCCCTACCAACCGCACGCAGAGCCCCACGCGCTCGCCCAGCTCGCGGGCTCGCTCGAGGACGTGAGCGCCTTCGTGACGCTGGAGCCCTGTGCATTCCACCAGCGAACGCCGTCGTGCGCGCGGGAGCTCATCGCCCGCCGGGTGGGCGCGGTCTACGTGGCGATGATCGATCCCCACCTCCGGAACCGGGGGCGCGGCCTCGAGATGATCCGCGAGGCAGGCATCACGGTGGTGACGGACGTGCTCGCGGAGGAGGTTCAGGCGTTCCTCGGCCCGTACCTCTGGGGAACGCCCGGCAGCGAGGAGCCACCGGTCGGCTGGTGAAGCCAGCAGCGCCGCGACGCACGACCACCCGTCCTCTGCCTCGCGGGTTGCGCGGGAGGCGACGGAGGCGGTGCAGCTGGCGGAGGCTCCCCGGGTGGCATGACCCGCTACGACGGGCCGGGAGTCGTGACGGATCCCTGGGCGGGCTACTGCACCGCGACGCTCACGCGCGACGCGGCGATCGATGACGGGTTCGGTGAGACCTGGTTCACGGTGCGCGCCGGAGAGGAGTTCCTGGTCGCCGAGAGCGGGTTCGGCACGAGGGAGCTCCTCGACCTGACCCCCACGGGTCCCCTGTCGTTCGAGGTACCGCCCGATCCGGAGACCGGAGACCGGCCGCTCACCACCAGCTGCGCAGGGGACACCGACGTCACCTACTACGCCGCGTTCACCGACGTGGCCGTGTACGCCGACGAGGGGATGACGACGAAGCTGTGTGACCTCGCCGCGGGCACGGTGCTTCCCGACGACGGTAGCGGCTTCGGCTTCGCGGCCGGCAGTTCCTTCTCACTGGACGGCCCTGCAACGTACGAGGTCTCCCTCAACGCGTTCAGCCCGCAGTGTGGCGGCGGAGAGCGCGGCTACATCAGCGTGCCGGCGATCGAGGTCCACGGCGGGACGACCTGGATCGTCCCGATCACGGCCATCACCGGCCCCAGGTAGTGCCTGGTGCCGCAGACACGCCGCTGCGGAGCCGGTCGGCGCGCCACCGGCTGCCGAGCTCCGCGGCCGATGTGCGCGCGGCCTTCCCGACCCCGTCAGGGCATCGGATGCCTCGAGAGCACGTCCCACGCGAGTGCGGCGTTCCCCTGAACGTGTCCAGAGGACGTCGCCGTCTCGCCGCTGCAGAGAGTCGCCGTTGTGCCCGCCGCGCAACTCGAGTGCGCCCGGCACTTCCAGTCCGCTGTGCCCGGCGCCTCTGCGGCAGCGTCCGTGCATCCGTCGATCTCTGCCCACCGCGCGAAGGTCCCCTCGGCGCCCAGGAAGTGTAAGGGGTCGAGCGGATACGAGGAGGGCGGCGGCGGCGGGTTGCCCCCGGCAAACGGCACCACCGGATCGCTCACGCCACGGAACGAGATCTGGGCGATCGGACGGGAAGGCGTGCAGGGCAGGATCTCCTCGACCAGGTCGAACGAGGCAGGCGCCACCGCGGCGAACACGTCCGCCGCGCGGCACGCGAGCAGGTACGAGAGCCCGCCCCCGTTCGAGTAGCCGGTCGCGTAGACCCGCTTCGGGTCGATGCAGGCGGTCTGCTTCAGTCGCTCGACGACGGCGAGCACGAACCCCACGTCATCCACCTCCCGGGACTCCGTGCAGCAGGTCCCCAGGTTCCACGCGCGGTCGATCCCTATCGGGTGGACGACGATGAAGCCCTCCGAGTCCGCGAGCTCGAGCCATCCCGAGGCCTTCCGCTGAATGTCGGCGGCGTCGCCCGTCGCGAAGTTCAGGAACGGGTGGAGGTCGACGACCAGCGGCACGGCCCGGTCGCCCGTGTAGCGCGCGGGGACGTGGACGTAGAACTGCCGCGCGACACCCCCGCTCTCGATCGAGACCTGCGTGTCTCCCGGAGCGGCGCTCGCCGTGAAGGGACAGGCCGCCGCCGGACCCCCATCACCCTCGCCCACCGACCCACCGTCGCTCGACCCGGCGTCGCTCGCCGCGGCTCGGGGACCACCTCCGTCCTCGCCGCACGCGGTCGCGGCAAAGAGGGTGGCGAGCAGGACGGGACGGCATGGCGCGGCGAGCAGCATGCCGAGGGAAACTAGCGCGCGGGACTTCTGCACTGTTCACCGGGCCCGCCAGTTCGACTACCCGGATGCGCCACGCCGCGAGCGCGCCGGCTGCCCGCGAGGCCCGCACGGGGCCGGCCTCCGCCGCGCCCCGC
>VGPA01000237.1 GCA_016875665.1 Chloroflexota bacterium
TCGCAACCACGCCCCCGTACGGTCTAGGCCCCGCGCATCTTGAGCACGCCAAACACCGCGCCCTGCGGGTCGCGCAGCACCGCGAAACGGCCGCCCGGGAAGTCCGTCGGCGCCATCAGCTCCTCCGCGCCGGCCGACTTCGCCGTCTTCACGGTCGCGTCGACGTCGGTCGAGTTGAAGTAGATGAGCCAGTAGCTCGGCACGCCGGCTGGGACCATCGGCGGCATCGGCATCGCGCCGGCGAAGCTCTGGCCGTTGTCCTGGAACTCCGTGTAGTCCATGCCGCCCGCCGACGCCGCGCTCTTCTTCGCATCCCAGCCGAAGACGCTCTTGTAGAAGGGGAGCGCCTTGTCGATGGCGCGCGTGTTGAGCTCGGCCCAGCCGAACTGGCCCACGCCGCCCTGGGCGAAGCCCGCCATCTTCAGCGGCTGCCACAGCCCGAGGAACGCGCCGGTCGCGTCCTAGATGACTGCCATCGTGCCCTGGTCCCCCACCGCGAACGGGGGAGCGACGACGGTGCCGCCCGCGGCCTTGGCCTTGTCGGCCGTCGCCCGGGCGTCCTTGGTCGCGAGGTAGAGCATCCAGCTGCTCGGGCTTTGGTCGCCCGGCTGCTTCCGGCCCATGCCGGCGATGTCCCCGGCGGCCGACTTGGCCATCCCATAGCCGCCGTACTGCGGGTCGGGGTGCACCTCGACCTTCCACCCGAACACCTTCGAGTAGAACTCGCGCGACTTGGCCGGGTCCGTGCTCGAATGCTCCACCCAGATGGGCTTCATCTCGTCCATGGCCGCTCCCCTTCCGACGCAAATCTGGGCCGACAATAGACTCGTGGAACCGCATGCGTGACTTCATCGGGCAGCGCCGCCTGCTCGAGCGACTCGCCGAGCGCGCCCTGTCCGGGAGCCTTTCGCACGCGTACGTTCTCGCGGGCCCGCGCTCCGTGGGCAAGCGGACCCTCGCCATCCGCCTCGCGCAGACGCTCGCCTGCGCGAAGCGCACGGCCGGCGGCTGCGGGACCTGCTCGGTCTGCACCCGCATCGAGAGCTGGAGCCACCCCGACGTTCAGCTGCTCACCCGGAAGGTCGATCAGGAAGCCGAACCGGGGAAGGAGCCTCCCGCCGACGCGAAAAACATCGCCATCGAGCAGATGCGGGAGTTCCAGCGCGACGTGGCGCTGCGCCCGTTGGAGATGTCCTACCGGGTCACGGTGATCGACGATGCCGCGGAGCTGAGCGACGCCGCGCATGTCGCCTTGCTCAAGACCCTCGAGGAGGCGCCGAAGCATGCCATCCTCCTGCTGATCACGCCCACTCCCAGCGCGATGCTCCCGACCACGCTCTCCCGCGTCCAGACGCTGCGGCTGGATCTCGTGCGCGCCGAGGAGATCGCGGCGGGCATCGCTCACCTCGGGAAGGACGCGGCCCCCTACGCGGCGGCGGCGGGCGGGCGGCCGGGCGTCGCGATCCGCCTCGCCACGGACGCGGCGGAGTGGCAGCAGCGGACCGACATCGACCGGGAGTTCTTTCGCCTCGTCTCCTCGGGTCACACCGTTCGCTTCCAATGGGCGGCGGACCTCAGCGACGGCCGCGATCGCCAGAAGGTCACCCGAGCGATCGATGCTCGCCTCGGCCAGTGGTCCGAGCTACTGCGTGACGCGGCGGTCGCCGCCGCCGGAGGCACCGCGATCAGGCGCGGCGATCGCGCGAGCGAGTCGCGGATGCTGGGCACGGCCCGTCCGGCACGTGAGCTCGTCGACGCTGCGATGCTGATGGCGCGCATGCACGAAGATTTGCTCGTTAACGCGAACCTGCGCGGGATGCTCGAGCTCCTCGCGCTGCGCCTGCCGCACGCCGCGGTCATGGCGGGCGTGAAGTGACGCTCATCGCACGCAAGGTCGTGGGGATCCGCTTCCAGCAGGCCGGCCGCATGTACTTCTTCGACCCGGGGGACGTCACCGACTACGTGGTGAACGACTGGGTCGTCGTCAAGACCGACCTCGGCCTCGATGCCGGGCGCGTGCACATCCTGCCCACCGACTCGCCGATGGTGATGATCGATCCGCCGCTCGGGAGGGTGGTCCGCCGCGCGACGGCACAGGACAGGTTCGAGATGGCCAAGCGCAAGCGCGTCGAGCCGGAGACGGCGGAGAAGGCGCAGGAGATGGCCGCGGAGCGCGGCATCCCCGTGAAGATCCTGGGCGCGGACTGGCAGATGGACGGCGGCAGCCTCGTCCTCTTCTACTCCGCGACCGAGCGCGTCGAGCTGGCGGAGCTGGGCGAGGCGCTGGGCGCGCAGTTCGGCACCGCGATCGAGTTCCGGCGAATGGCCGCGCGCGAGGAGACCAAGGTGCTCGGCGGCGTCGGCACGTGCGGCCGAGAGCTGTGCTGCTCGTCCTGGCTCGACAAGTTCTCGAACATCTCGATCCGCATGGCCAAGGAGCAGGACCTCCCGCTCAACCAGTCCAAGCTCACCGGCGTGTGCGGCCGGCTCAAGTGCTGCCTCATCTACGAGCTCGAGACCTATCAAGAGGTGAGGGGCGCGCTGCCCAAGCTGGGCGAGACGATCCACATCCCGTCGTGCGTCGGCGGCCAGTGCGGCACCTCCGGCTGCGCGATGGTGCAGGGCGCGTCGGTGACCAAGGAGGCGATCACGGTCGGCCTCATGGACGGCAACCGGACCACGCTCACGGCCGAGGAGCTCGGCGTGACCTTCAGGCGCGTGCCCGCGCACACCAAGGGCGTCGGCGC
>VGPA01000238.1 GCA_016875665.1 Chloroflexota bacterium
CGGGTACGTGGTGGACCGGCACCAGCTCCAGGTGCTCGCGGACATCGGCGTCGTCCTGCTGCTGTTCGAGGTCGGCATCGAGCTCGACCTGCGGTCGCTCCGCCGCGAGCCGCGCGGGATCCTCGTCGCGGTCCCGCTGCAGGTGGCGCTCTCGACGGTGGTGGGCATCGCCGCGATCTTGCTGATGGGCCCGACCAGCGCGATCGGCGCCGCGATCATCGCGTTCTCGATCGCGATCTCGTCGACGGTCGTGGTGGTGAACATCACGCGCAGCCGGCGCCGGCCCGTCGACGCCGTGACCTCGCGCGCGATGATCGTCTGGGGGATCATCCAGGACGCCGTCACCCTGTTCGGGGTGGCCATCCTCTCCGCGCTCCTGGTGCAGGATGGCGCAGCCGCCGCGGTGCCCGTCGCGCTCCTCCGTTTCGCGGTGTTCGCCGCGATCGCCTTCGCGATGCACAGGGTCGTGGTCCCGTGGCTCATCCGCGGGACCATTGGCCAGCCGGACATCTTCCTGGCGATCACCATCGCGGTCGCGCTCGTCACCGCCGGCGCCGGCGCGGTCCTGTTCGGGGTGCCGGTCGCGCTCGCGGCCTTCGTCGCGGGCGCGGTGCTCGGGATGAGCCCCGAGGCGCGCGAGGCGCGCGCCGTAGTCCTCCCGTTCCGCGACCTCTTCGCGATCGTCTTCTTCGTCGCCGTCGGCACGCTTCTGGACCCGAGCGCGCTGGCGGGGAGCCTCAACCTCGTCTTCCTGGCGCTCGCGCTGGTGGCGCTCAAGGGAGTGCTCGTGTACGCCGGTGCGAGGGCGTTCGGCGTTCCCGGACGGCGGCCGCAGATCGCAATGGGCCTCTCGCAGATCGCGGAGTTCTCGTTCGTCGTACTTGGGCTCGGGCTCACTGCCGGGGCGATCACCGTGGGGCAGTTCAGCGCCGTCCTCGCCGCCGCCGTACTCACGATCGCGATCTCCACCGTGGCGGTTCGGTTCGAGCCGTTCGCGTCGCCTCTGAACACGGCGAAGCGCTCGGCCGTCAAGTGACGTCGGACGCCTGGGTCACCGAGCGCTCTTCCGCGCTCTGATTTCTACGAAGGCGGGAAGCCAGCGCTCGAGCTCGTCGTCCGACCCGGGTTCGCCCGCCGATCCATCTCCGGGGGACCACTCCCAAAGGCCGTCGACGACCATGCCGGCCTTGACGCACGCGTTCACGAGCGTCTCGATGCGGTGGCCGTACTCGATCGTCGGTGCGCGGACCTTCGTCCGGCCGAACTCCCAGAGGTCGTCCTCGTACGGAATCGCGCGCTCGTCCGCGTAGCGCGTGCGCGGGCGCCACCCGGTGCCGGTCCACGTGCCGTACAGGCGCAGCGTGGTCGGATGCATGGTCGAGAAGAGGTACGTGCCGCCCGGCGCCAGCACGCGGCCGACGCCGCGGATGACCCGTGCCGCGTCGGGGACGAACACCAGCGAGTGCTGGTGGTCCACGACGTCGAACGACGCCTGGGCGAAGCGGCTCAGGTCGCGCATGTCGCCGCGCACGACCCGGACCGCGGCACCGCGCGCGCGCGCGGACTCGCGCACCGTGCGGCACTGCGCGGCGCTGATGTCGACGAGCGTCACGTCGGCGCCCAGCTCGGCGAAGAGGATCGGGTGCCATCCGCCCCCACCGGCGAGCGAGAGGACGCGGGCGCCGGCGAAGTCGACCCCCGCGTAGCGGCCGCGCGGATCGAGGAACCGGCGCTTCGCCGCCGCCGTGCGGGGCGGGGTGCCGACAAGGCGGGTGTACGGAATGCCGGCCTTGGCCAGGCGGTCCCACATCCGCCGGTTGTGCTCCACCACCGCGCGCTTGTCGGGCATCGCCACATTGTCGTTGGACGCACGCGTCACAATCGGGGCGTGCCCGCGCGGGTGAACCCCGAAGTTCCCGGCGAATCGCTGCTCGCGCGGCGGCTCGGCCGCCGCATCCGCGCGCTCCGCCAGGCGAAGGGGCTGACCATGGCCGAGCTCGGGTCGACCAAGCGTGGGGTCGTGTACTTCCAGCGCCAGCACGTGTGGAAGATGGAGACGGGCCGCGTCACGCCGACCGTCGCTGCGCTCGCGCACTTCGCGAAGCGGCTCGACCTGCGCCTCGCCGAGCTGGTGGAGGACGTCGACCTGCGCTGAGTGAGGGGTGAGGTGTGTGAGGGGTGAGGGATTCGAACCCTCGACCAAGGGATTAAAAGTCCCCTGCTCTACCGCTGAGCTAACCCCCCGGTTGCTTTCCTCAACAATTCTGAGGTTTCGAGTGGGGAAGGGCACAAGGGACCCCCGTATGGGGCGGGAGATTCGCGAGGGCGATCTTGTCCCCCGTGCCCGCATGGGCTAGCTCGCCTTCCGGCGGCCGTAGATCTGCGCGTAGGCGTCCGGGATGTTCGCGATCTCGGCGGGAGTGATCTGGTTCATGTAGTGAGCCGTGTGCTCGATGCGCTTGTGGCCAGCGATCTTGCCGATCGTCCAGATGTCCACACCGGCCCGCCGCCAGTTGGTGAGCGCGGTGTTGCGAGCCCGGTGCGCCTTGAAGTCCACCGATGCCGGTAGACGCTTGCGAATCCGGCGCATGATCTTGGAGAAGCCGTCGTAGGAGAACGGGTCGCCGTGGCGGTTCAGGAACAGGGGCCCTGGCCGAGCCGGCCGATAGTCCTTGATGTAGCGGTCCAGGAGTGGCAGGACGGCCCTCGAGATAGGCACCTGCCGCACGCCT
>VGPA01000239.1 GCA_016875665.1 Chloroflexota bacterium
AGTGCTGCGCGCGGTCGGCAGGGCGCTCGGCCAGGCGGTCCGTCCCTACGACGTCGCCGGCCGCTACGGCGGCGACGAGTTCGCGCTCCTCTTGCCCGAAGCGGACACGGAGATCGGGACGATCGTGGCGCGCCGCGTGCTCGAGCGCCTCGCCGCCGAGCCGCTGCCTCCCGCGCTCGCGCAGGCGGGCGAGGCGATCGGGCTCTCCATCGGCATCGCCACATTCCCGCGTCCGCTCACCGACGCGGCCGCGCTGGTCGAGGCCGCGGACGCGGCGATGTACCGGGCGAAGGCCGCGGGCGGCGGCATCCGCATCTACGAGCACGCGCAGGCCGATGGGCCGCGCGGACGCCTTGGGGCGCGCGGTGCGCTCCCGCACGCGCCGTAGTTGGCCGACCCGGCGCGTCTTGCCAGCGCCGAGCTCCAGCGCCTGCTGCCCGCGGAGCGCGCGGCCGACTGGAACGCGGTGGTCGTGGGGTACGACGGGACCGTGATCACGGTGGCGCTGCCCGAGCCGAACGCCGACGTCGTCGACGCGATCTCGATCGCGACGGGTCTCGCGGTGTACCCGGTCTACGCGAACCCGGCGGACCTCGCCGCGACGCGCCGCCGTCTCGCGGCTCAGTCCTCCTAGCGGCGGCCGGAACTCAGGCGCGGGTCGCGGGGGTCGAATCCTCGCGCCTGACGCCGCCGTCTGCGCCGCGGAACAGGTAGCCCACGCCGGGGACGGTCTGGATCACGTCGCGCTGGTGCCCGTCCGCGGTGAGCTTGCGGCGGAGCCGGCTCACGTTCAGCTTCACCAGGTCGTCGTCGCCGACCTCCGTGTCGTAGCCCCACACGCCCTCGAGGATCTCCTCCTGGGTGAGGACCCGGCCCGGATTCGCCATGAAGTGGCGCAGCAGCTTGAACTCGGTGGGTGAGAGGTGCACCGGCACGCCATCGGCGCGCACTTCGTGCGCGGCCTCGTCGAGCTGGATGTCGCCCGTGCGGTAGCGCTGCGGCGCCCCGCGCCCGCGCGCGCCGACCGAGCGGCGGAGGATCGCCTTCACGCGGGCGACGAGCTCCTTGGGGCGGAATGGCTTGGTGAGGTAGTCGTCGGCACCGAGCTGGAGCCCGCGGACGATATCGCTCTCGTCCTGGCGCGCGGACAGCATCAGCACCGCGAGATGCTCGTCGGCGCGGCGCAGTCGCTCCAGCACCGTGAAGCCGGCCATCTTGGGAAGGTTGACGTCGAGGCAGACGAGATCGGGCTTCTCACGGCCGACGGCGTCGATCGCCGCCTCACCGTCGTAAGCGCGCACGACCTCGTGGCCTTCGCGGCGGAGCGCGTACTCCACCAGTTCCACCAGGTCACGGTCGTCGTCGACGACCAGGACTTTCATCGAGCCTCCTCCGCACGCTCTCGCGCCCGCGGGAGCGTGAAGTGTACCGACGTTCCGGCGCCGGGCGCGCTCTCGATGCCGATCTCGCCGCCCTGCGCGCGCACGATCGCGCGGCTGATGGTCAGCCCGAGCCTGATCCCGCCCGCCTGCTCGCGGACCTCGCGCGAGCGGAAGAACCGCTCGAACAGGCGGTCCTGCTCGTCGGGCGGGATGCCGGGGCCCTGATCGCGCACGGTCACGCGGACGAAGCCGCCCTCGGCGACGGCGCGCACCTCGATCACCCCCGCCTCGGGCGAGTACTTGCTCGCGTTGGTGAGGAGGTTGGTGAGTACCTGGGCGGTCCGCCGCGGGTCGGCCACGACGGTCTCCGCCTGACGCGCCACCTGCACGACGAGCCGCTGGTTCTTGCCGTCCAGCACGGGCTGGACGAAGGTGAGCGCGGTCCGAATGGCACGCGAGAGGAACGTCGGCAGGGCCCGGACTTGGAACGTGCCCGCCTCGATGCTTCCCGCGTCCAACAGGTTCTCCACCAAGTTCTCCAGGCGCAACGCGCTCCGCCCGAGCGTCCGTACGATGGCCGCGAGCTGGTCCCGCGGCATGGTGAGCGCGTCCTGGAGCAAGAGGTCGAGCGAGGCGGAAAGCGTCGCGATCGGTGTGCGCAGCTCGTGCGCCACCTGGAGGAGGAAGTCCTCCTTGAGGCGCATGAGCTCGACCTACGCCGTCACGTCGCGCAAGGTGTGGATGCGGCGGCCCTGCCCCTCGGGCAACTCGGTCGTCACGATCTCGACCGTGACCGGACGCTCGTCGCGCGGGAGTTCCGCCCGCCGCACGATGCGCCCGCCCTCGGCGTCGAGCGTGCGCGCCCCGCGCAGCGCCGATTGCTCTTCGAACACGGTGCCCAGGAGCCGATCGACGCCGAGGATGCGGCCCGCCGCGGGATTCGCGCTCTCCACACGTCCGAGCGCGTCGGTGATGAGGATGCCGTCCGAGAGCGCGACGAAGGCGTCGACGATGCCGAGGCCGCGTGTTTCCTGCGATGGCACCGCGCCAAGAGTACGACCGGCGCTCACCCCACCGCCGGGCCGCGAGCGACGGATGCTGCGATCTCGCGGATCGTGTCGAGCGTGTCGATCTCCGCGACGGGCTTGTCGGGACGGAGGCGCGCGATGCGGGGGAAGCGCAGCGCGTAGCCCGAGTCGTGGCGGTCCGAGCGCTGAATCTGGTCGAAGGCGATCTCGATGACGGTCTCGGGCTCGACCAGCCGGACATGTCCCATGTCCCGGATC
>VGPA01000240.1 GCA_016875665.1 Chloroflexota bacterium
TAGGCGGCGCTGAGCCCGAGCGGAAGGCGCTTGAGCAGCACCTGCGCGACGCCGGCGACGCGAGCGCCATCGCGGAGCACGAAGCGGCGCGGCTCCCACCCGGTGCATTGCTTGAGCTCGGCCCAGCCCACGGTCTGGAGGATGTGCGGCGCCGGACAGGCCGCGACGAGCGCGTCCCACCGGCTGACCTCGGCGGCCGGGAGCGGGACTGCCTCCATGGTCAGGAGGCGACCGCTTCCTTTTCCTTCTCGGGCGGCGCCGCGTCCAGTGTGCGCTGGGTGTGCTTGCAGTCGGGGTAGCGCTCGCAGCCGTAGAAGAACGCGCGGAAGCGGCCGCGGCGCTTGACGAGCACGCCCTGGCCGCAGGTGGGGCACGTGAGGTCGGTCTTCTCGATGTTCTTCTTGATGTAGCTGCACGCGGGATATCCGGTGCACCCGACGAACGGGCCGTACCGGCCGACCCGCTTGGCGAGCGGCTTGCCGCACTCCGGACACTGCTCGTCCGCGAGAATCTCGACCGGCTGCGCCTCCCCTTCGAGCGGTGCCGCATAGTCGCAGGCGCCGGCCGCGAGCGGCGCGCCCTTCTTGCCCTTGACGAAGCCCGTGCACGAGTAGAAGCGGCCGAACTTGCCCAGCTTGATGATCAGCGGGCGCGAGCACTTCGGGCACGTCTGGTCGGTCTTCTCCTCGGTGACGTCGGACTTCTTCACCGTCTTGGACTTCTCCGCCAGAAGCGCGGCGAAGGGTCCGTAGAAGTCGCGCACGATGGGCGCCCACTCGGCGCCGCCGTCCGCGATCTTGTCGAGGTCCTCCTCCATCCGGGCCGTGAAGCTCGTGTCCACGATGGACGGGAAGTGGTTCTTGAGGAAGTCGGCGACGGCCATGCCCATGTCGGTCGGCACGAGCGCGCGCCCGTCACGCGTCACGTACTTCGCGGTGAGCGTGGAGATCGTCGGGGCGTACGTCGAGGGACGGCCGATGCCGTACTCCTCGAGCGCCTTCACCAGGGACGCCTCGGTGAAGCGCCCGGGCGGCTGGGTGAAGTGCTGGTGCTCCGCGAGGCTGCGCAGGGCGACTCGGTCGCCCTCGGCGAGCTCGGGCAGCGCCTGCACCTCCTGCTCGGGCTCGTCGGTCGCCTCGGTGTAGACGCGGAGGAAGCCGTCGAACAGGAGCTTGCGCCCGTTCGCGCGGAGCACGTACTCGCCGGCGTTCACGTCGACGCGCGTGCCCTCGTAGCGCGCGGGGGGCATCTGCGACGCCAGCGTGCGCTGCCAGATCAGCGTGTAGAGACGGTGCTGATCCTTGGTCAGGTACTTCGCCATGCGCTGCGGTGTCCGCGCGAGGTCGGTCGGGCGGATCGCCTCATGCGCCTCCTGCGCGCCCTTGCTCCGCGTCTTGAAGTGGCGCGGCTTCTCGAGCGCGTAGCGGTCGCCGAATTCGCTCGCGATCACGCCGCGTGCCTGCTTCAGCGCGCCCTCGGCGATGTGGAGTGAGTCGGTGCGCATGTAGGTGATCAGGCCGACCGTGCCCTCGGCGCCGACGGCGATGCCCTCGTAGAGCTGCTGCGCGAGCACCATCGTGCGGCGGAGCGAGTAGCCGAGCTTGCGCGAGGCGTCCTGCTGGAGCGTCGAGGTGGTGAACGGCGCGGCCGCGTTGCGCGACGACTCCCGCTTCTCGATCGAGCCGACGGCGAGCGCGGCGCTTTCGATCGCCGCACGGTGCTTGGCCGCCTGCGCGGCGCTCTCGATCGCGAGCTTCTTGCCCTTGTGCTGGATGACCTCGGCCGCGAACTCGACCCCCGCCGCGTTCGCGAGGACCGCGTCGAGGCTCCAGTACTCCTGCGGGACGAACGCGCGGATCTCGCGCTCGCGGTCGACGATCAGGCGGAGCGCGACGGACTGCACGCGGCCCGCGGAGAGGCCGTACGTGATCAGCTTCCACAGCAGCGGCGAGAGCTTGTAGCCGACGAGGCGGTCGACGACGCGGCGCGCCTGCTGCGCGTTCACGAGCTTCTCGTCGATGTCGCGCGGGTGCTTGAACGCGTCCGCGATGGCGGGCGCGGTGATCTCGTGGAAGGTGACGCGGCGCAGCTTCTGCTTCGGGACCTCGATCAGGCGCGCCACGTGCCAGGCGATGGCCTCGCCCTCGCGGTCGAGGTCGGAGGCGAGCCACACGCGGTCCGCCTTCCCCGCCTCGCGCTTCAGCTCCGCGACGGTCTTCTTCGAGTCCTCGGGCACCTCGTACTGCGGGACGAAGCTGTCCTCATCCACGCCCAATTTCGACTTCGGCAGGTCGGCGACATGACCGAACGACGCGCGCACCGTGTAGCCCGGACCGAGCATCCGTTCGAGCGTGCGGGCCTTCGTGGGCGACTCGACGACGACGAGGTCCGACCCGCCGGCCGTCGCGGACGCCTTCGCGCGGGTCCGCTTCGGCTTCGGGATCGCCTGTTCGTCGCTCGCCGGTGCCTCGACTGTCACGATCGTCCTTTCCGCCTGTTGAAAAGCCTCGCGCCGTCTCCATGGCGGCGCTCGCCAACTCTAACGAAAGCCGCACCGCATACCTTGAATTAAGCCCCCGCCGGGCCCGATTGCGCGGACCGCAGCGCGCGCGGCCGCGCTCGGCAATAGATTTGGCGCCTTGGATCGACGGCCCC